>NZ_PNDP01000044.1:0-161355 GCF_005886415.1 Pseudoalteromonas sp. S327
AAATCTTGACTTCAGACATCAGTTGCAAATAGCTAAAGCGTCCTAATATAACCCATTATATTCCTCTTAAAGCAAAGTGCTTCTAATTTTCTTTGTGAGCTAATTTGCTTTAAACAACATCAGCTCAGCATCTTTCCCATCGGTTAATATTGCTACATTCCCTTTAGTGGTTACATACACGTCTCTTAATCGTCCTGTTGCTTCTGGAAATATGTGCGTTTGGGTGAATTCGCCATTAGTCAGATTAACGCTGTAGAGCTTTTTATCAACGAGTGTGGTGATGAGCGCATGTTTTTGAAGTGAAGGGAATGCGGCGTATTTAGAGCCGTAATACGCCATACCCGATGGGGCGATTGATGGCGTCCAATCTACGCTTGGTTTTTGCATGCCGGGGTAGTCTCTAAATGGAGAAATACGTGCTTGTGAATAATCGTCACCATAGGTGATCACCGGCCAGCCGTAGTTGGTAGCTGGCGTTAAGTAATTTAGCTCATCGCCACCGGCGGGGCCGTGCTCGTGGCTAATAATTTGCTCGGTATCGTAATCATACACTAAGCCCTGTGGGTTTCGGTGACCGAGCGAGTAAACAGCGTGTGCATTGGTGTTTTTGTGATTAATAAATGGGTTATCTTTTGGGATAGTGCCATCTAGGTTTATACGTAATAGTTTGCCAAGTTGGCTGGTTATTACTTGTGCTTGCTCTCTAAAATCAAAGCCATCACCAGTTGAAAACAGTAGAGTGTCGTCGGGTAAAAAGAGGGCGCGGCCAGCGTAGTGTTGTGGAGTATTTTTATCAGTCGCTACTGTGTAAATAATAACAGGCGTTGAAAAGCCGGTGCCATTAAAGGTAGCTTTTGCAATTACTAGGCGATTAGCCTCAGCTGTGCCTTGTGCGTAGGTAAATATAACTTCTTTGCTGGTGTTAAAATTAGGCGAGAGCACTATATCAAGTAAGCCGCCTTGGCCTGCAACGTATAAACTCTCAAGGTTTAAATTTACTCTAGTTTGCTGATTGTTTTTTACAATAACAACGTGGCCGTCGCGCTCTGTAATTAGCCATGACCCGTTTGGTAGCTTAACCATGCTCCACGGCGAATTTAATTTTGTAGCGACTGTGTGAGTACTGTATTGCTCTTTAGGTAATTCAGCAGCACTGGCGGTAGACGCAAAAAGCCCTACAAACAGCCATAGCGCTAATTGAGAGAGTCGTTGTTTACATTGCAAGCCTTTGCTACTGTAAGAAAAAAGCTTTACTTTAAGTTGAGATAACCATGCCATTTTTAACACGTTTACTCCCTATATTTTTAGTTTCTTGGTTATTTACCTTTACGCTTGCTAGCTTGTTTCATAGCCAATACGTTGTCAATCAATTAGTTGATGTGGGTGTAGTGGTCAGCTTAAGCGACCGTATTAATTTAACGCTAGATGATTGGTTAGGGCTATTACCTACCTATGGCGCTATTATTGCCATTGCTTTGGCTATCGCTTTTTTTGCTGTTGTGTTACTTGTTAAAAAGTTTAAAAAATACAGCATGGCGTTATTTGTGGCATCGGGTATCACTGCTTTTGCCGCGGTCTTAGTGGCCATTGAGTCGATTATGAATATTCATATTATAGCGGGCGCTCGTGGATGGGGATTTTATTTGCAGTTACTAGCAGGTGCTTTAGGTGGCTTGCTGTTTGCCTTATTAACCAAGGCGTTAGCCCCTAAACAGTAGGTTAAATAAAAAACTCAGTGGCTAACGCTAAGCGTTAACCACCACGTTAAAATACGATGTAAAACGTTAATTAAAGCTCTATATAATAAGCGCTACATAATAAGCGACTTAATAGCCTCTAGGCCTTTTCTGAGAGTAGCTTCATCGTTAGCGTAGTTAATGCGTACGCACTGGTGTTTGTGCTCCCAGCTATCTTCAATGCCAATAAAAAAGTTATGCCCAGGAATTATATATACATCTTGCTCTTTGAGTTTTTGATAAAGCATTTCGCTGGTTATTTTTGAGTCTTTAAACCATAGCCACATAAAAAACGCGCCTTCTAGTTTATGTAAATAAACAGGCAAGTCTGCAAAAATTTCATCAAACAGGTTTATGGCTATCTCTGCTTTATTTTTATAAAAAGGCAATACCGTATTTTTACACAAAGGCAGTAATTCGCCTTCGTTAATTAAGCGGGTTACTAAGCTTGGGCCAATAGCGTTAGGCGATAACACCATAGAGCCGTTAACACGGCCAATGGCTTTAATTATTTCGTTATTGGCAACCACAATACCAGTGCGCAGGCCAGGCAAGCCCAGTTTTGAAAGCGACATACACAATATAATGTTTGAGTTCCACGTAAGGTTTGCATCGGTGTAAATACAGCCCGGGAAAGGGTCGCCATAGGCGTTATCAATAATTAGGGGAATATTGTACTTGTGTGCAAGGGCGTCTAGATGGCGTACTTCCTCATCGGTAATGACATTACCAGTTGGGTTGGTAGGGCGCGATACGCACAGTGCACTAATACTGGTATCGTTGGCTAATACGTTTTCAACCGCGTCAAAATCAATGACATATTTAAATTGCTTAGAGCCACTGGGTGTATTTAAAATTTCGATGTCGGGCTTTATTGCCACAAACATATCATCAGATAAACCTTGGTCGGCGTAACCTACGTATTCAGGCGCAAGCGGAAACAAAATACGCTTATTAGTGCCATCGCTCATTTTGCCCGCAAGCATATTAAACAACACAAAAAAGTTAGCTTGGCTGCCGTTACCCAATGCTATGTTTTGTGGTGTTAAGCCCCAGTCAAACTCGCTATTTAGCTGTTTAGCAAGGGCCGCTCTAAATTCGTCATTGCCAGTTGGCCCGTCGTACAAACCAAATACTTGCGATACTTTATTACTGGCTACTAGCTTTTGTAATTCATCTAAAAATACGGCATTAACCTGTGGTACGTGTGCGGGGTTACCGCCACCTAGCATAACAATATTTGGATTATTGCTTGCGTTAGCGCTGCCTAAATCTTCCATAAGCTGCGTTATTCCGTTGGGTTGTGTAAATTTAGTACCAAAATTTGAGTAGTTCATAATACCTATGTGTGCGCTAATAACGAGGAGGGCAGTATAGCGCAAATAAAGGGCTTTATTTGCATGTTGATAATAATTCACGGTTTAGAACTTTAAACCCTTTAGGGTATAATTAACGCACTTTTATTCGCTAGGCTATTGTTATCAGTAATTTTGAATCGACTTTACATCACACTACGCTTGAGGCTGAACCTGCCGCTGATTTAAACGAGCCTGTAGTAAAAAACACGCAATTTAAAATAGCCACGTTTAATTTATTTAACTACCTTGAGCCGCCTAATGCGTATTACGATTTTGAAAAAATTTATACCGCAGAGCAATGGGCACGCAAACAGCGTTGGATTGTAGATTATTTAAATGAGTACGCGCCTGATGTAGTAGGTTTTCAAGAAGTATTTAGTATTGAATCGCTAAAAGCGTTAATGGCGCAGCAAGGCTATACATATTTTGCTGTGGTTGATGCGCCAGAGGTGATTGATGATTTTATTTTTAAGCGCCCGGTTGTGGCTATAGCGTCTAAATTTGAGATTGTTGATATAGCTGCGGTTAAGCACAATACCGAGCTTGTTGAAATGCTTGGCCTTAATAGTAATTTTACGTTTAGCCGTAAGGTGTTAAGAGCCACCATTAGATTACCCCATGTAGGTAATACCGACTGTTATGTAGTGCATTTTAAGTCAAAACGAGCCATGATTGAAAGTGATGAAAGTACTACTAGCTCAGCTAAAACCGAGCCCCCCTCAAGCGAAAAAAACATAATAGACACTCATAAAGCAAATGTGGCCGGCTCGTGGGGCTCAACCATTCAGCGCGGCAGTGAAGCCACTTTACTAATGATAGAAATGATTGCCCGACGCGAAGCTACACAACAGCCTATGGTGTTAATGGGCGATTTTAATAACGACCTAGCCGATGGCGTGTTGAGCCATTTACTAACGAATACATTGCGATTTGCCCCAGCGTTTGATGTTAAAACATACCTTGCAAAATATTGTTTAAATGACGCGTGGCAGTTATTTAAAACACTAAAAATGAGCCAATTTACGGCGCACAACACCCAGCAAAACGCTGGGAATGCAGATGTTCAACAAAGTAATGCCCCCGCTGCGCCGTTATTAAATCGCAGCCCTACCCATTATTATGGAACGAGTAGTACGGTACTTGATTATATTTTACTCTCGTGTGAATTTGACCCAAGTTACGATGATAGCTTTTATGAAGTGAGTGATTATCATACATACGACAGGCATTTAATAAACCCAGAATACGAACGAGACGATTTAACAACCGATCACGCGGTGGTATCAATTACGCTAACGTTAAGGAGTTAATACGTGGGTAACATTTATAAATAGCTTTGCAGCTTTTACATTATTATTGAACCTATAAATTATAAGTTATTAATTATAATGAACTTATTTTAGGCTTAAAACTTGCTGTAACTACTGAATTAAAACAATTTTAAGGACATAAAAATGACTGAAGTTGCGCTTTCTGCCAATATGGCGTTTTACGTTTATTTAATAATGTTAGTGGTACAGTGGTCGGTAGCTACCTTTAGCAAAGCTAAACAACCTAATGCTGTACCGGGTAAAATTAGCGATGATTTATCGCACGGCAGTTTTATATTTAGAGCCCACCGTACTTTTCATAACACACTAGAAAACAGCGCGTTGTTTATTGGTACTGTGTTGTTTGCATTTGTTATAAATTACCAAAGCCCTATATTTGCCATGTGCGTTTGGGTGTATGTAATAGCGCGATTAATTCATATGGCGCTGTATTACGTTATAGCCACAGAGAAAAACCCAAGCCCACGCACGTACTTCTTTTTAATCAGTTTTATAGCCAATATTGTTATGCTAATTTTAATTGGCTTAAGATTATTGGCTTAATCAAGTTAAACGGAAAATAAAGTTAACAATCACTATTATTTAAATTTTTGGCGATTGGATAATAAATGGGCAATGCTATATAGTTAAAATTTATGAATTAATATTTAACTTTCAAAGGCAACGGATGAAATTTAAAATAGCATTTATGTTTTTACTCGTTTCAATGTTTTTAATTTACAAGTTTTATTCTCCCCAAGAAACCAATAATAGTGGTTCGAGTAATGCTTTGAATAAAGGCAGTGAAGCGGGTTTAAAGCTATTGAATAATTTATCAATGGGCAGCCAAACTAAGCAATTTGAGTTATGTTCAAATAATTTAGAAACGTTAAAAACTAACGACGATTACTCTACTTGTGTTGATAGCGTATTGATTAATGAAAATAAACGTCTTTTAAGAGAACAAGCTAAGTTAGTCGAACCAATTTACTTAGCCTGGATATACTTTAATTGGCAAGAAGCTTTATTGCATTTAACTAGTTTAAAATTGGAACTACAGGATTTTTTAATAAAAAAAATCGCGTATACCGTAGGGCAAATAGATTTACAAGAATTACTCATTTGGATTGATAATAGTAAATTAAATAATGATATAAAGGCAAAACTAATTACAGCTGGGTATTTATCCTACATGGAAAGTAGACCAGAAACAGTTCTAGAGGAAGTAAGCTACCTCTCCAATACCTCGATCAAAATGGCAGTAATAGATAATTTGCTAATGCAATGGGGCGTTCAGGACACACTAGAAGCGCTTAGCTGGATTGAGCAACAACCAAGGCCTGATATGTATATGCGGTTGATATTACCTATGTTAACGGCATTAATTGATAAAGATACTTCTTTGGCTGAAGAGACTATTTTATTACTAGACGATTCACAAATAAAATATGACGCCGTTGCGTATTTCACACAAAAGCTTGCTAGTGATGATATTGAATCATCAGAAAGCTGGGTATTGTCATTACCTGGTGGTCCTGTAAGGCAAGCTGGTTTGCGCAGGCTAGTAGAGGTAATGGCTACACAGAGAGTCGAACTCTCACGTATACTCGATATCATTTTAGCTGAAAATGACTTAACACTTCAGGGTAAATTATTGACAAATTTAGTCGCTACTTCGCCTGAAAAAGGACTAGATGCGTTAAAAGAAATAATCCCCACATTATCATTTCCTATAGCGGTTAGAAAGTCACTTTTGGCTGCGCTTACCAAGCTTCTAATTGCTCAAAACCCTGATGCAACAAAAATATGGCTTAATTCATTAACTCCTAGTGAAGAAACTAGTTATGCTAAGCGTTTGGCTGGCGAGAATATGTTAGCCAGCAGCTTATCATCAAGCATAGAGATTGCGAATAGTATGTATAGTTCAAAAGAGCGAATACTTTTGATTGAAGCGGCATTTTCATTTGTAAAGCAACAAGATGAAATTGATTACAATTTTCTGTATAGAAGTTTAGTTTTGACTGAAAGTGAAATAACCCATTTAGAAAATCACTATAATGATTAGTTGTTAGGTGAGGGAATTTAAAGCTTAGTGAGTGCATCAGCTTATAAGTACTTTGCATTAAGTCTCAACGAATGTGTTTTAAAACTTATTAAATGCAGTGAGTATATCGCAAACATTAGAGGGTTTGTAAACATAAGTTCCGCACTTAATAAGTTAAGTTTTTAATATATTACTGGGCTTTATAAACTCGTATCCAATCTACCCAAAATATACTTTTATTGGGATCTGCAAGCTCAGATGCATTAGGCTTAACGTCTCGCCATGGCTGATGTTCCATATCCAGTATTATGTGCATAGGCTTGTTTAAGCCTGTTCCGTTAGTATAGTTTTCAGGATCAATAATATTTGGGCCAGAGACACTTCGAACCAAAACACCATCTATATAGTAATCTAAATTCCACGCATCCTTCCAATGTACTCCATATCTACGAAATTTATTGCGGTATGTTTCTCCGTTGTTGTAAACCCAAGAGCCAGCGTCCTTTGGCTGGTAATCTTGAAATGGGTCTCGAATAAATACGTGATGACTAACATGCATACGTTGGTCAAACCACTCTTGGCCAATTCGGTCGCTACCATATGACTCCATAGCATCGATTTCTTGGGTAGAATCAGCACTAAGCATCCATACAGCATTTGCCATAGTGTTGTTTGTTGGTTTTACCATCGCCTCTAGGTATAGGGGGTAAGTAAAGGTTGCTTTAGAAGAAATAATACCTGAGAGAACTTTGTTCGTACCTGCTTTTTCGGTTGCTTGCAGACCAAGCGCCCCGCCAGTTGTATATGAGTGGCCAGCGCTAAATTCTGTATCGCCAGGACCTAGCCAAGCATTTATATAAGATGCGTTCCAACGATTATTAAAAGCAGCTGGTTTATTATTAGGTTGTGCAATGTAGTTAAACTCATCTGAAACACTTTGTAACTGCCAGCTTTTACCTGCGCCTGCTTGTGCTGGAATACTAAAAGGGCTCCAATCAGCTGCCTGGACTGAAGTGATAGACATAAACAAAGTGCTACCTATTAGTAGCTTTAGCTGTTTCATATTAAATCTCCATTTAAATTAATGTTGAAAGTTTAAAGAAATAGATAAACCTTCTTTAATTTGCCGATACACATTTTTTAGATAGTCACACGATAATTTCGTCTTGAATAACGCAAATATGTGAAAAGGCTGTCAGTAAAATATTCTTTTTAAGTCCGATAATTCGCTTAAAAATCGAACTAGGTATAATATTGCATAGATGTTAATGGTTAACAATATTTAATCAACAAAAATAATAGTAAGGGATGTGCAATGAAGAGGAAGAAGTGTTCTATAAGTTTTTAGTAGTAAAAGTAAAATGTTGGATGCTATTTAAAAACTTTGCAACTTTAGAGGCTTGTAAAAACCAAGCGACAAACCTGTAAAGAGGAAGAGAGTAGAAAGGGTAAAGTGAAGGCCTAGTAAATTAAGGCCTTCGTTCTGAGCTATTTGCTTGACGTATTTAACTATTTTTTATTCAATATTGATTTGTGTACTTGTTACTATTCCATCGTAATTGACAGAAACGATAACTGTACCGTTACTATTTGAATTACTCGTTAATCTATATCTAGCCTGATTGGTTCCAATATTAATTAATTCAGCATTTGCAATTGTGCTACCATTTACACTCCAATTCGCAAATTCTGAAACATTCAAGCTAGAAGAGGTATCACTATAGTTAGCGGTTAATGTTAAATCTAAAGTACCCAGAGGGCTCAATGTTAATGGATTTTCAGCGTCATTAATTTGAATACTTTCTAGGGTTGCGTCGCCTTCAACTTGCACGGCTATTGTTTTATACACTCCACCACAGCTCGCAACAAGCTCTGTAACGCCTGGTTTTAATGCGAGTAAAGTACCTTTATTTTCGCCCTGTTTTGTAACACCGACAGTATATGAATCTAACGTAGACCACTTTATAGTATTGTCTATATCGAAAGGAGAAGGATTGTTTATTAGATTGGCTTGCGCAGCTACGCTTATACGAGAACCTAAGTTTAATTTGATAATATCCTTAGATGTATCATCAGAAAGAATATCAATACTCTCTAGGTTAGCTGGGTTGGCTGTGACAATTAAGGTATCCGATATGTTACCTATATTCGCAGTAATTGAAGTGTTCTCAATTTCACTTGATGAGGTATATAGTGTACCGTTGTTATCGATTAACGCGCTTGTTTCATCATCAAGAGTAAAACTAATATCTTTTATTGTATTTAAAGATATATAGCCATCTGAATAAGTAATATCTGCACTAATACTTGCTTCTATACACGTATTAATGTCACCTATTTCTGGTGAGGCTTGTTTTAGTTCTATGTTCGAAACGGCTTCATCACTAATTGACATTTGTCCTTCACCGGATATTTCATTTATTGTAGTGCCAGTAACCGTAATCAAACCTCTATCCAGTGGAGAATTAGTAATGGCTGTCACTAAGCCACGACTATTGACAGTGGCTACTTCTGGGTCGCTTGTACTCCAAGTAAGCTCATCGGTTACATCTCTCGTTTCTCCGTTACTATCTTTACCCATGGCTTTAAGCTGAAATTGTTCTCCAGGTCTAATGCGTGTTTGATTATTGATAATAGTAACGGATTCTATAATTGTACCTTCAGTGCGAAGCTCTTCGAGAGTTACTGCTTTTTTTAGGTCGGTTGACTCAGTATCAGAGCCACAGCCAGTAACTGCTATTAATAATATCGAAATAATAGAGAGTTTGTGAGAGGTGTGTTTTATTGCCATTTTAGGATTGTACCTTTTAAAATGAGAGAATGACTAAAATTGGTAAGTAAAACCAAGAGAAATAGCTGTTATCTCGATATCGTCTTTGTCATAAAGTGATTGATAGCCAAGCCTTACTTGGGTGCTGTTTAAGTATGGAATATCTTGGTGCATTGCCACACCCCAAGCAAAACCTTTATATTGAAATTCATCATTTATAGTTTCTTCAGGGCCATTAACTGTAATATCTGTTTGCGCATAGCCGACTGAAACATCTAAACCGAAACCATTAACAACATCAGACTGCATTACGAAAAATAATGCGGCACTTTTTTCTATATCGAATTCAATGCGATAAAGGTTATCTTTCTCGTTGGCGGTTAGGTATTGGGCTTCAAAAGCCATATTATTGTTACTGACCCCTAAACGAAGTGCAGTTGATTTTGGTTTAACATCTTCGTTACTAATTGCCATTTCAGGTAATACATAGTCAACACCAATATATGCGGTGTCTGCAAAACATTGCGTTGAGGCACAGAATAGGAGTAGATAAAGAGTTTTTTCCATGTGAAAGTAAACTATCCGTAAATTATTATAAGCAAGGATGGTATATAATTGACTTAACTTAATCAAGGGAAGAGATTCGCTTGGATAAAATTAGGAACAAATTATAAATATCTGATTTAATAGCGTAATGCGCAATAAAGATCGCGCTATTTTCGGCTTATAATCTTATCTTGGCTAATCTACACCAATAAACCCACCGGTTTGATGCGCCCAAAGGCCAGCATAAATACCATTTTGCGCAATGAGCGCTTCGTGGCTGCCTTGCTCTACAACGCGTCCTCCATCAAGTACAATAAGTCTGTCCATTTGCGCAATGGTCGATAGCCTGTGAGCAATTGCAATCACAGTTTTACCTGTCATTAAATCATCTAGGCTTGCTTGTATTGCGGCTTCTACTTCTGAGTCGAGCGCGCTGGTGGCTTCATCGAGTATTAAAATAGGTGCATTTTTCAGTAATACCCGCGCTATAGCGATACGCTGGCGTTGCCCACCGGAGAGGGTTACACCGCGCTCGCCTACTTGAGCATCAAACCCTTTATTGCCTTTGCTATCTTCTAAATCGCTTATAAACTCGAGGGCTTTAGCTTGCTTGGCAGCGCTGAGCATTTCGGCTTCTGAGGCATCGGGTCGGCCGTATAAAATATTGTCTTTTACAGAGCGGTGAAGCAGGGAAGTGTCTTGCGTAACCATGGCTATATAGCGGCGAAGGCTTTCTTGGCTTACATCGGTAATGTTTTGGCCATCAATTTTAATCGTCCCCGAATCGGTATCGTAAAAGCGCAGCAGTAAATTAACTAATGTTGATTTACCAGCGCCAGAGCGACCCACTAAGCCAATTTTTTCACCGGGTTTGATATGTAGGTTTAGGCCGTTCATTACCGGGCCGCGATTAGTTTCGTTAGCGGCTTTGCCGTAGTTAAAGTGAACATTTGAAAACGCGATATCGCCCTTAGAAACGGCAAGCGTTTTTGCATCGGGTTTGTCATCTACTTTAATGGGCGTAGATAAGGTTTTCATGCCATCGGTTGCGGTACCAATGTTTTCAAACAAGCTGCTTATTTCCCACATGATCCACTGCGCCATGCCATTTAATCTAAGCGATAAACTAACCGCAACAGCAATGGCGCCTGCGCTAATTGCACTTAGCGACCATAAATAAAGGGATAGTGCGGCCACACTAAATACTAATAAGTAATTTAGGCTATTAATGGCAAAGTTAAGGCTGGTTACTAAACGCATTTGCTTATAAACAGGCTGTAAAAATACATCCATACTTTGTTTAGCGTATTGCTCTTCACGTTGTGTGTAAGAAAAAAGCTTAATGGTTGATATATTTGTATAGCTGTCGACTATACGGCCGGTCATTTCAGAGCGCGCATCGGCCTGTGAGCTGGCAATTTTTTTAAGTTTTGGCACAAAGTACATTTGAATAGCGGCATAAATAATTACCCACACTAAAAGCGGTAGCATTAAACGCCAGTCAGCTTCTGCAACTAAAAACACCATAGCGCCAAAATAAACCACAATATACATTAGTACATCGAGCAGTTTCATTACGGCTTCTCGTACGGCCAGTGATGTTTGCATTACTTTTGTGGCAATACGCCCTGCAAACTCGTTTTGATAAAAGCTAACACTTTGGCGTAATAAGTATCTATGCGCCGACCAACGAATCGACATAGGGTAATTACCCAGTAATGCTTGGTGTAAAATAGCCGAGTGAAAAAACACCACAATAGGCAATATCACTAAAAGTACTACCGCCATTTTTATAAGTTCGGTTTTTTGCTCTTCAAATAGGGTTTGCGGTGTGTAGGTGCCCAACCAATCAACCAATTGGCCCATATAGCTAAATAACGATACTTCTAAAATGGCAAGCAGGGCAGCACTAACAGACATTAAAACTAACGACAGCTCCATACCTTTAGTGTAATGACGACAAAACGCAAATAAGGTAGAGGGCGGCTGCGTTGGCTTTTGCTCAGGAAATGCGTTGGTCATTTTTTCGAATAATCGATACATTTTATAAACTTAAATGACAAAAAATAGAAAAGGATCATACCATTTAAGTGGCGCGCTGTAGATCTTTAGCGATTAATTTAAACTGCTACTTTTATCGAATAGGGTTTGTGAGGTTTACGCCTTTAATCATATAAATGTCGTCATAGCGTAAACCGCCATTTCCGTAGGGCTTTTTATGTGGGCCCGTATTACATTTAGCTAAAAAATAGCTAAGTGGGCGTTCGCGTTTCATTCTAAAGGTGGCATTTTTATACACTAAGGTTTGGTTTTTAAATTCGCCGCCTTGTACATATACATTGTATTGCTGGCCTTGCATTTTTACCGATGCATTATTAACAACGTACCAAATGTTGTACCAAATGTTGTACCAACTGTTTGTATCAAGTGGTTTAGCCGATTGCGCTTGTGCATAGTTTTGGATATTACTATAGCCTTTATCAGTTTTGACCATTAGCGGCCCGGTATTGACTAACCCATTTGACTCGGTTTTATCGGTAACCCGAAGAGTGGCTTCAAAGGCATCGTAGCCATGAACGTTTATTTGCTCTGGCTCTAAGTTACTTAATCCAAAAGCATGGTTATTTGGAAAAGAGGCGACGTTAATACGGGTAAAAAAAGTGTAGGTTTCGCCAACGGGCACTGTTTTTGGAAGCTTTTTATAGCTGAGGGCTTTTCGGTTGCCGACAATACCATTTTCGGCAGGCTTTTTAATTAAAAAATGGTTTATCCCTTTGGCTGTGTCCTCAACTTATATTTTAGTTACTTGTGGGTTAGCGACATAAGGTTGAGTTTGATTGTCTGTGTCGGCCTTTGTCCAGCCTTTTAGCGGTTGTTCAAAGTTATCTACTAATAGCCATTTTGCAGAGGGGGCATTTTGATTGTTTTGGCTACAGGCTAATAATCCTGAGCAGGCGACTAACAGTAAGCTGTATTTAACGCGCATAATCCCTCTTTTACTAATGTAAGTATAATCATATAAATTGGTAAACCAATATGTGGAATTTAATTTTTAAAGCTAAAAATCTATATAACCAATTTAGCGAAAATTAGTCAACCAATATTGTATTTTATCTATTCTACTGACGTCTATATTTTAAACGCGTAAAATACCTAACAACACGCAATTAAGAATAATAAAAGGGATTATATGTATACTGGAACGTGCTTATGTAAAGCGGTAAGAGTTGAAATTAAAGGGGCTATTTCTCAAATTATTCATTGTCACTGCTCACTATGCAGAAAAAACAGCGGAACTGCTTTTGCCACTAATGGTTTTGTAAACACTCACGAATTTACACTTACCAAAGGAGAAGATAATTTAACTGAATTTAATTTCAAACCTGGGCGTGCGCGCTTTTTTTGTAAAACATGTGGCTCACCTATTTACAGTGCTAATGCAGAGGATAAATCTCGCTTGCGAATACGCCTAGGGTTGATAGATGACGATATTACTGAACAGGTAATGTCGCATAATTTTGTTACCTCTAAAGCCAATTGGGAGCAATTAGAAACCCATTTGCCGTGCTATGAAAAACACGAACCAGGTCGCTAAATTACTCTATGTGGTAAATGCTGTTTATGTCGTTGTGAAGGGTGGGCGCCCACGTTTTAAATAATGGCGAATGGGCTATTTCTTCTTTATTAATGTGCACTAAACTTTGCTGAGAAAGTATCACGACAATATTTTTGTATTCGTTAAACTCTATAAGGGCAATACAGCTAAAGTGTTGCCTAAACAAGACGAGTAAAGCTTGGAGCTCTTTTCCTGTTTTAGGGTTTAAATTTATAATAATTTGCGAATTTAGCCCGCTGCAGCGACGTATGTTTTGCCAAAATACGCTGTTAGATAAAAAGTCTTGATGTACATCGCCACTAAAAATATCAATTGTAATGACATTGTATGTGCGCGTGCACGTTGCAACAAACAGCTCTGCATTTTGTAAGTGCACCGTATGATTAGCGGGCAAGTTAAAATGGTGCTTAGCAACGCTTATCATCGCGGGGTTTATTTCTACACTGTCAAACACAGCTAAGTTATTTATATAAGCCGTTTTGTTATGTAAATAATGAATGGCTCGCTCAATGCCCGCAGTACCTAAACCTAAATTTAAAACCCGTAGTGGCTCAGCTGTTTTAAGTAAAAATAACAGCATACATTGATTAACCGCAATCAGTAATTGTTCATTTTCATTAAGGCTCATCACCCCTTGAATAGTGATATCGCTATGCGCATTTTGGGCAAGTGTTAACCAGCGATAGGCCGTATTTTGATAAACACAAATAGGCCCATATTGGTTGTTACTAGAGGCTATTAAATTGGCAGAGACAGTATCGGCTTTAAGCTGGCGCATAGGTTACAAATACAAATAAAACACCCCATTAGTTTGCCACGAAAACACGCTATGTATATAGCGTATTTATGTAACAAGGTTTGTAATACGCTTGGTTACTTAAAAGAGGGGAGTACTTAAGTGTGGTTAATTTTTACAGTTGAGCTTACTTGTATAAAGCTTTAACTCAAAATAGTTGCACTAAATAGGTTGTTGAGTAATGGTAAGGTAAAAAATAAGGAGCTTATAATGCGCAAAACCCCTTTTTCTATTACAACTAAACTTATTAAATTGAGCACGTTAGCCTTTGCTTGTGCGGCAGGGTTATCAGTACAGGCTCATGCCAGCATAAAATATGAAGAACAACAAAAGCTACATGATATTGCAGCGCAGGTATCAGCTAAACGTATTGAGAGCGACATACAAACGCTGGTGGATTTTGGTACCCGCCATACGCTTTCTGAAACTAAGTCAGATACACGGGGCATAGGTGCTGCACGGCGTTGGATTAAAAAAGAGTTTGAAAAAATATCAGCGCAATGTGGTGGTTGCCTAGAAGTTATTGAAGTTAAAGACACTATATCAGGTGAAAAACGAATTCCTAATCCTGTTGAAGTGGTGAGTATAGTGGCCATTCAGCGTGGTAGTACTGAGCCAAACCGAATGGTTATTATGTCGGGCGATATTGATTCGCGGGTGAGCGATGTAATGGACTTTACCAGTGATTCACCGGGAGCAAATGATAACGCTTCAGGCGTGGCAGGGGTTATTGAAGCTGCACGTGTACTAAGCAAGCATAAATTTAATGGCTCAGTAGTGTATGCAGCGTTGTCTGGCGAAGAGCAGGGGTTATTTGGCGGTAAAATACTCACAGCGTATGCACAAGAGCACAATTGGCAAGTACATGGCGTTTTAAATAACGACATGATTGGCAATATTACCGGTTTTAATGGCGTTACCGACAATACAACGGCGCGTATTTTCTCAGAAGGCACGCGTGTAGTAGAAACGAAACAACAAGCAAGAACGCGCCGTTTTACAGGTGGTGAAGTCGATTCGGCGAGCCGTAATTTAGCGCGCTATATAGATACAATTGCCGATAGGTACATTCCAAATTTAGATACAATGTTAGTTTACAGGTTAGATAGATTTGGCCGGGGCGGGCACCATAGACCGTTTAACGATGCAGGTTTTGCAGCAGTCAGAATTATGGAAACTAATGAGCATTACGACCGACAACATCAAGATTTACGTACAGAAAATGGTGTGGTCTATGGCGATACCATAGATGGCGTTGATTTTGACTACACAGCAAAGCTTACATCATTGAACGCAGTAACAATGGCTTCAATGGCTTGGGCGCCAGCTCCCCCTAAGCAGGTAAAAATTGAAGGCGCGGTTAAGGCCGACACTACGCTTTCGTGGCAAAGTTCAGATGATGATAATATTGCCGGTTATCGTATTTATTGGCGCTATACCAGTGAGCCGCAATGGCAATTTAGCCAAGATGTGGGCAATGTAAGTAAAGCTACACTTAAAAACGTTGTTATAGATAATTACTATTTCGGTGTTGCAGCGATAAGCAAAGACGGGATTGAATCGCCTGTGGTGTTCCCAGGTGATGTAGGCTCGTTTGATCACAATATAAAATAACAGCGATTTACTATTGCTTATGTGCAATTGTGATTAAAAACAAATCAAATGGTGTATTTAAGGTGCAAAGCAGGTGTTTTATGCTTGCACCTTATTTGTTATGCACTTAGAGTGTAGAAAAAAAGCAGTAAAGGTTAATAAAATGCAGCAAGAAGAAAAAAAACCATTAACAGCGCAAGAGCAAGCACAAATAGAGCAACAACGGGTTGCTTGGCAACGCGAGTGTTTTCAAAACGCCCAAAAATACTTAGCAGAAAAAGGCATTATGCCTAAATCAGTAATAGACAAAGACAGTCGTTTTTTAGCGCCATTGTGTGCTATGTGGAAATTTAAAGCGCAAAACGGCAAGAGTTACTGGGTAATAACAGGGCGCTTACCCACTGATCATGCAGACGTAAGTGCAGCAAAAGATGCGCGCGATGCTATGCGATATTTTTCATTACAATGGCAGTTAAAAGCAGATCAAATAATGAGTGCTGGCGCACGAGATAAAACCCAGGTCGACTTTGCTAACTTACTTATAAACCGTGCACACGGCTTATACGAAATGCATGAAAACGAGCAACTTTGGGCTAATGAACCAAAATAAGGTATTGCTTGTATAAACGTAAAAAAGGGCTATTAACGGCCCTTTTTTAATGTACTAATGTAAATGGTTTAGTGACAAACTCAGACACATGGCATTGCATTCGCTGCCTAGGTATACCTGCTTCCATAAAAACACCGCCTTGTTGTATAAAGCCGTTTCGTTTAAAGCGCTCAACTTCGTTTAAAATACAATTAATACTAATAACTTGGTGCCCATCGTTAGCGGCAAGATTAACAATAAAAGTAAGTAATGAAGTATAAACATGGCGATTACGATGTGCGGGTAAAACGGCTATTCGGCCTATTAAGCCATCTGTACACAGCCTACCTGTGGCTACGGGTGCGTTACTGTTGTGAGTAACTAGCACATGGTGTGCTAGTTTGTCTTGGCTATCAAATTCTATTCGTTTGGGTATGTGTAACTCATACACAAATACTTTTTCACGTATTTGTTGTAGCTGGTCTTTTTGCCTATCCCACTCGACCTTATTAATTTGATAGCCCATAGCGCACCTCTAATTAAACCACATCCCCTCATTAACTAGTGTAGTAAAGGTTTGAATAAAAACTAGGCTGGGCTGCGCTGCGTTTAAATCGTCGGTATTAACATAATCATGATCTGTTAATAGTGTAACGGCATTTAAGTCGCAAAGTGGTAACGGGTAGTTTTCGCCATTAATACTTAATAATAGGGTGTCTTCTAGCTGCTGATAGATAGCACGTACGCCGCCTAAACGCTCAAATTCTTCTGCATTGTTTGCTATTAACTCACTCATTTGCTCGCAGGTTATAGGCTCTTCAAGCGGTGCTAAGTCCATTTCGTGCTTGGCTTGGCTTAAGGTATTACCAAGCCAATGCTTAAATAGCTCATCGTTATTAAGTAGCGCTTGCATAAGGGTTTTAACTTTATCGGTTTCGCTCTGTAAAAGCTCACCTTTAGAGTCCCTAAGGGCTAAAGTATGATCGGTATAGCGTTTTTGGCCGCTGTCGGTATCAATAACATGATCGGCAAAACTAGAAAATAAGTCTTGTTGATTAGGCGCTCTAAATCCAACCGAGTAGTTAAGGGCGTTTTCTATTGCATAGCCTTCGTGAGGGCACCCAGGTGGTATATATAAAATATCGCCGGGCTCTAAAATACAATCTATAACGGCTTCAAATTGCTCAACTTGCAGTAGTTTTTTATTTTGCGCAAATTGTTTAAGTGTTGGATCAGGCAGGCCAACACGCCAATGACGCTTACCCTCGCCTTGAATAATAAATACATCGTACTGATCTAGGTGTGGACCAACGCCACCTTTAGGGGTTGAGTAGCTGATCATTAAATCATCTATTCGCCAGTTAGGTATAAACCTAAATGGCTGAAGCAGTTGTGCTGCATCGCTATGCCAATGATCAACCGCTTGTACCAATAAAGTAGCGTGTTGCTCAGTTAATTTTTCAAAGTCTTCAAATGGGCCTTGGTATGCTTGCCAATCGTTATTGTGGTTGGTAACAATTCGCGACTCTATACTTTCTTCCATAGCAAGACCGGCAAGCTCTTCTGCCTCTATTGGGTCTTGAAAGTCTGTAAAGCCTTGTTTAATTAATAGCGGTTTTTTTTGCCAGTATTGGTTTAAAAATTCTTGCTCACAGAGGTTGTTTATTTTTAATTGGTACATAGAGTTGGCCTATAATTTTTAGTACAAAAAAAGCGAAAGGGATTATCCTTTCGCTTTTTATATGCGCAATTTAGTATTTAAACTAAATCGTCAATAAACTCAACAGCGCGGCCAATGTAGTTGGCAGGTGTTAGTTTTTTCATTTCTACTTTAGCGTGCTCTGGCAGGTCTAAACCATCGATAAAGTCGGCCATAATCTCTTGATTTACACGTTTACCACGCGTTAAATCTTTAAGTTTTTCGTATGGTTTTTCAATACCGTATTTACGCATAACCGTTTGAATTGGCTCAGCAAGTAATTCCCAGTTTTGATCAAGCTCATCAAGTAAACGTTGCTCATTTACTTCAAGCTTGCTTACGCCTTTAAGTGTAGATTGATACGCGATAAGCGTGTAGCCCATACCCACACCTAAGTTACGTAAAACGGTTGAGTCGGTAAGGTCACGCTGCCAACGAGAAACAGGCAGTTTTTGTGCAAGGTGAGCAAATATAGCATTTGCTAAACCTAGGTTACCTTCTGAGTTTTCAAAGTCGATAGGGTTTACTTTATGCGGCATTGTTGAAGAGCCGATTTCGCCAGCAATGGTTTTTTGCTTAAAGTGGTTAAGGGCAATGTAACCCCAAACGTCACGATCAAAATCAAGTAAAATAGTGTTAAAGCGAGCAATAGCATCAAATAGCTCGGCAATGTAGTCATGCGGCTCTATTTGTGTAGTGAACGGGTTAAAGGTTAAACCAAGGCTAGTTACAAAGTTGCTTGCGTGGGTATGCCAATCGTAATCTGGGTAAGCACTCAGGTGAGCATTGTAGTTACCTACAGCACCGTTAATTTTACCTAGCATTTCTACCTGTGCGATTTGGTCGCGCTGGCGTTTTAAACGCATGTATACGTTAGCAAACTCTTTACCCATTGTTGAAGGCGTAGCTGGTTGGCCGTGGGTACGCGTCATCATAGGTACTGCTTTGTACTCAATGGCTTTTTCTTTTATAGCGTTAAGTAGTTGGTCGCAGTATGGAAGGAGCACATTATCACGAGCTTCGCTTAGCATTAAACCATGAGATAGGTTATTAATATCTTCTGATGTACAGGCAAAATGGATGAACTCGTTAATAGCGTTAATTTCGCTGTTATCGGCTACTTTTTCTTTTAGTAAATATTCTACCGCTTTAACATCGTGGTTTGTGGTGCGTTCAATGTCTTTAACACGCTGTGCGTCTGCTTCGCTGAAATTATCAACTATGGCATTTAAAAGTGCATTGGCTTGGTCGCTAAATGCAGGTACTTCTTTAATATCGCTTGCTGCAGCTAAGGCTTGCAACCAACGCACTTCAACGGTTACGCGGTATTTGATTAAGCCAAATTCGCTGAAAATACTGCGTAGTTCAGTGGTTTTGCTGCCGTAGCGACCATCCACTGGAGAGATAGCGGTTAACGCTGAAAGCTCCATAATAACTCCTAAATTTTAGTTTTGAACGATAATTAAATGTTTGTTTTTGCAATAGCGAGAATTTTTCTTTTTGCAAAGAAAAAGTGACGGCGTTTACCGCCCATTTGTCGCCATAATACAGCACTGCGAATTCCTGCTAATAAAAGGGCACGAATTTTATTTTGCGTTTGCTGCTGTTTTAATAACTCGGGTTTACCATAAACCTGAATTCGGTGCCCAAGGGGGCTCAGCACCGACGAGTATATATCTGCTAAACCGGCAACTACTGTGTCATCGGTTATAGCAAAGTGATCTAAGCGACGATGAATGTCGTCGATACGACGGCCAAGTTCAGCTAAGCTTTTTGGCTCGTTATTTAAAATACGTTCAAGCTGCATTAAACCACCTACGTACTTAACTATTTCCACATCTTTTTGAGCGCCAGCAGTAAGCTGCGCCATTAATGTTTTATAGCCGTCGCGCAAGTTATGCGTACCTTGGTAAACATCAACCGGGGATGCGGGTGATGTTTGTACAATACTTGTAAATAGCACGTCTAAGTCTGAATCGTTTGCGCTGCCGTATTGCGCGATTTTTTGTACTTGTTTAGCCACTTGGCACATGGCGGCAAGCGCCATGACTTGGTGTTGATTCATTACTTAATCACCGAATCTATAATACCGCCACCTAAACACACATCATCGGCATAAAATACAGCTGATTGACCTGGTGTAACGGCTTTTTGTGGTTCATCAAACAATACGCGTGCCATACCATCTTCCCCAACGAGAAGGGTACAATTAATATCTTCTTGGCGGTAACGGGTTTTAACGGTGCAGCGCGTTGTACCTTGAGGACCAACACGGTCTACCCAATGTAATTGATTGGCGTTTAGGCCATTGCTGTAAAGACGAGGGTGGTCTTTACCTTGTCCGACAACGAGCACATTGCGCTCAACGTCTTTATCTACAACGTACCATGGCTCGCCAGAGCCTTCTTTCATGCCACCAATTAACAAGCCTTTACGCTGGCCAAGTGTATGATACATAAGCCCTTCGTGCTCACCTACGTTGTTGCCGTCAGTATCTTCAATCACGCCAGGTTGAGCAGGTAAAAACTTTTGTAAAAAGTCTTTAAATTTACGCTCACCAATAAAACAAATACCGGTGCTGTCTTTTTTGTCATGGGTGATTAAGTCTTGCTCTTCTGCAATACGGCGTACGTCTGGTTTAGCTATATCGCCTACTGGGAAAAGAGTTTGGCCTATGTGTTCATGGCTTAAGGTATATAAGAAATAGCTTTGATCTTTGTTATCGTCTAAGCCTCGGCACATAACGTATTTGTCGTCTCGTAGTTCACGACGAACATAATGGCCTGTTGCAATATAATCGGCGCCAAGTGCTTGTGCTGCAAATTCTAAAAATGCTTTAAATTTAATTTCTTTGTTACACATAATATCTGGGTTTGGCGTACGGCCCGCTTTGTACTCTTCTAAAAAGTACTCAAAAACGTTATCCCAGTATTCGGCTGCAAAGTTAACGGTATGAAGCTCGATGCCTAATTTGTCACACACTGCTTGTGCATCTTTTAAATCTTCAGCGGCTGCACAGTATTCGTCATTGTCGTCTTCTTCCCAGTTCTTCATAAACAGGCCTTCTACTTGATAGCCCTGTTGTTGTAATAAATATGCAGATACAGAAGAATCAACACCGCCGGACATACCAACGATGACTTTAATGTGACTATTTTCGCTCATGAATAATTTCGCTTATACAGATTGCTGTTAACTTGGAAAGGCCGCGATTATAGCACGCATTTTGTTTTTGCTTAAAGGGAGGAGTGGCGCAAACACACGATTTTGTAGTTATTTTATTCATATAATAAATAGCAAATAAGACTGAAACGCATTTAACATAAAAAATGATGAAAAAATTAAATAAGCCATTGTAAAAAGATATTTCGGTGCCATTCTTACGTTATTAAATGATAATAATGCTTTCATTACCTTGTGCTTGCTTGTAAATTCAGCTGCCAGTAAGATTTTGCGTATTAGACTCACTTTTTTAAAAAAATATTTTCAACGGAATGAATATATGAATTATGCCTTCCAGGTAAAAAAGCTTTCAACGTTAATACAATATTATGCTGCAAACTCACGCGATGAACTAAATGAGTTGCTCATAATGCCTACAAGCGACTTAAAACGTGATACATATACGCTTTTTCATGAAGTTTTTGAGCACACTTTACCCTCAGATGCCAAGCAAAACAGTCCTATTGATGAGATTTTCAATGCTGTCTCAAGTTCTATTGAATTAGTTGACGAGCCAGAAACTGCCTTGTTTGAGACTATGAAACGCTGGTGGGATGAATGGTATTTTGCATTAAGTATGGATAATTCGCTTTCTCACGAAAAAGAAGATGCGCCATACAGTTTCCTTTCTAAAAAAATGCATCATCCTATGAAGCGCCACGAGATGAGCCACTACGCCCATTTATTTACTATTTTGCCTATGCCTATCTCTAATGTGTGTGCTAAAACCGGTGATATTATTAGAGTTAATCAGCGCTTTATAGATGTATTTGGTTATACCGTTGATGACTTACCTAACATAGAGCAGTGGTGGGTTAATGCATACCCAGACCCTCACTATCGAGAGGCCGTGAAAAAAACGTGGCAATCGGCGTTAGAAATTGGCAATGAAACAGGGCAAGACATCCCCGCGCATGATTACCATGTTACTTGTAAAAACGGTAATACAATTACCATGGAAGTATCTGGAATCAATTTGGGCGATGAATATATTGCTGTATTTAATGATGCGACCAAGCGTTTAGAAGATCAAAATATTTTACGCGACATGGCATTTTTAGATTCGCTAACACAAATAGCAAATAGACGTCGTTTTGATGAAAAGCTAAGTAAAGAGTTTGAAAAAGCCGTTGAGTGTGGTGACGATTTGGCGATTATTTTAATCGATATTGATCACTTTAAACTCTTTAACGACCGCTACGGGCATGTTGAAGGTGATTTATGTTTGTATAACGTGGCGCAAGCAATAGCGTGTACGGTAAGTCGCACCGAGGACTTTGTGGCGCGTTATGGCGGAGAAGAATTTGTTGTATTGCTGCCTCAAACCGATAAACAAGGGGCTTTATTTATTGCTGAGCATATTCAAAAGGCAATTGAAGAGCTGCACCTCCCTCATGAAGACAGCTTTACCGGCTACTTAACCCTGAGCATAGGTATTCACGCAATTAATAAAGAGGATAGTTGCGATCAAAAAGAGTTTATTAAGGCTGCCGACAGCGCACTTTATTATTCAAAAAGGCAGGGACGAAATTGTTTAGCATTAAGTTAATTTATAGCCTTGGACTATTTATATAGTTTTGAGAATTATATAAAGCGCAGATGTTTAATTATCGTCGTAAATAAAGTCTACGTCTTGAATAGGGCGGTTTAGGCTGTCTTCAATACATTTTAAAACTAAATGGCTTCTTAGAGGCAGTGCTTTTATGTCTTCTAAACTGTGCCAGTTGGCACTAATTATATCTGCATCTTTTGGGCAGGGCTCAGTGGTGATTTGAGTGCCACCAAACATAAAACAAAAGCGTAAGTAATGCACCCCATTAGCCGCATGTAAGTTATAAATACCGATTAAACCAGTGGGCGTTAGGGACAAACCTGTTTCTTCAAAAAGCTCTCTACTGGCTGCTTGAGCCAGTGTTTCGTTTACTTCTAAATGGCCAGCAGGTTGGTTATAACAAATATTAGAAGTAAATTTATCTCGCTCTTTTACCAGTAAAAAATGCTCTCCTTTTTTTACTACAGCAGCCACCGTTACATGGGGTTTATGCATTTACCTCACCTTTTATAACACTGTACTGTGCGCTGTTTATGCCATCTAGCGTATAATTGCCAATACTGTAGCGAATAAGCCTTAATGTAGGGTGCCCAACATGGGCGGTCATACGGCGAACTTGCCTATTACGTCCTTCATTAATTGTAATACTTAACCACGTTGTAGGAATCGACTTTCGCTCTCTTACCGGCGGCACGCGAGGCCAAAGTTTTGGCTCGTCAATAATTTTTACGTTTGCGGGTAAGGTCATCCCATCTTTTAGTTCAACACCTTTACACAGGGCATTAATGGCCTCTTCACTAGGCTCGCCTTCAACTTGCACCCAATAGGTTTTATTGGTTTTTTTATTCGGTGCGGTAAGGGTATTTTGAAGCTTTCCGCAGTTTGTTAAAAGTAACAAGCCTTCACTGTCACGGTCGAGTCTGCCTGCAGCGTATACATCTTTAATGGGAATAAATTCAGCCAAGGTTTTTCTATTGGCATCGTCTGTAAATTGGCAAAGCACATCGTAAGGCTTGTTAAATAAAACAATTTTTCTATCTTTAGGCGCTATAGCGGGTTTAATTTCACGCGAAGTTGTACTTTTTTTAGTGAGCGCACTGCGTGAGTAAGTTCTACCCGTGGTTCGTTTAGTGGTACTTTTACTTGCGCGATTATGCATTGGTTTGTTCGCCATTAAATACACCTAGCGGGCTTGGGTAAGCCGGCAATTTTTGTGGCTTGTTTTGCAGGCCCCTTGGGAAATAATTTATACAAATAAATACTATTGCCTTTGTCCTCGCCAAGCGCTTTAGCCATGGCTTTAACAAGCATTCTTATTGCTGGGCTGGTGTTATATTCTAAGTAAAAATTGCGCACAAAATTAATCACTTCCCAGTGTTGTTCACTCAAGATAATGTTTTCTTGCTCGGCGATAATGGGGGCTAACTCTTTTGTCCACAAGGTGTAATCTAGCAAGTAGCCTTGTTTATCAGTGTCGATTTGTTGATTATTAAATTCAAGCATGGATTACCAGGTAATAGATTGGTTAGTAGATAGAGTAAGAGCAACAAACTCATCGTAATTAATAAGTGTTTGGCCTGGGCTTAGTTTAACTGCGCGTGCCTGCGCATCCTCTAAAAGCAACAATAGCGAATTGTTTAATTGAAAATACTGCTTAGCGGCATAACAGGCATCACCAACAAGGAGTACTTTATCGGTGTCTTTAATTAAGTTTTCAAGCTGAGTAGAGTCGTAATAAGCCAGTGGCTTTGAAAAAATGTGTAATGTACTCATAGGTTCACCACAAAATCTTGCTGGCCGATCAGCTGCTGTTGCTCAGTGTAATTGAGGCTGGTTGAATCAATAATTAACTGAGATTTGTTTAAGTTATAATCTAGTAACGATTTTTCACATACATATATGTTTTCTACTTCATAGATTTCAAGCGTTTTGATGTTTTTAAAAAAATCTTTTACACCAAGTTGCTGTGTTGATTGATTATGTTTTAAAGCAAGCACAGCAGGGCCGCTAAATAGCCAGCTAATATTTTGCTCAACTGCGGCAAATATCAGTGACATGTCTAGGGCATCGCGGGTATTAAGCTCATCAAAGGGGCTGGATTGGCTCATTACTAAAACGTTTTTCATTTAAACTGTATCCATTTATCTGCATCACTCGCTAGCATGGCAAATTCTGCAAGCCCGGCTACAGTAAACACACCTGTTTGGCTTGTGTTTAAGCCACGTTTTTCTGCTGCAGTAATACATAGCATTAAGTTGACGTTTTTATCTGCAAGTTGTTGCCATTGCGTAGGAATTTGTAGTTCGTCAGAGGCTAGCTCAAAGTGAGCTGACGCGTGATAAATCCCATTTTGATACAAAAATATCGCATCTATGGTGTGGCCTTGTGCTAAACATGCATTCGCAAACTTTATAATACGTTGCGTTGAGTCATGATCTGAAGGAGGAGTATGTAAAGAAAGAACAAATCGCGCCAAAACAATTCCAATAAAAAAGCCCCAATAAAGGGGCTATTTTAACAGAACTATTTAATTAGTCATCACTTGCGCCAAGAAGGTGCAGTAAAGAGGTAAATAGGTTATATACGTTTAAGTATAGAGCGACCGTCGCGCGAATGTAGTTAGTTTCGCCGCCATTAATAATACGGCTAGTATCAAATAAGATTAAGCCAGACATAATTAACACAACAGCAGCGTTAAGCACCATAAACATTAGCGAGCTGCCAATGAAGATGTTAACTATGCTTGCAACAATAACCACTAGTAAGCCTACTGTTAAAAAACCACCCATAAATGAGAAGTCTTTTTTAGTGTTTAATGCATAAGCCGATAGACCAAAAAATATTAATGCAGTAGAACCAAGCGCCTGCATAATAAGCATAGGGCCATTAGGCATAGCCGCATAATAGTTAAGTAGTGGGCCAAGGCCTGCGCCCATACAGCCTGTAAAAGCAAACACCCAAAACACGCCTGAGGCTGAGTCTGCTTTTTTGTTTACAACAAATAATAAACCAAACGAAACCAGTGTGAACACAATTCCCATAAAGTAAGGTAATTGTAATGCCATTGAAATACCCGCCGTAACAGCACTAAATGCTAATGTCATGGCCAGTAAGAAATAGGTGTTTTTAAGTACCTTGTTTGTTTCAATGGTCGACATTACCGGTTTAGCGGTATTGTACGAATGATTAAATGCCATTGTAGAGCTCCTTTAAGTGAAACATGTTTGTTTCGATAATTTAACTAAAATTAGATTACCAACTCTTATATGTTTGGGCAAACCTTTGTAGATCAATAGAGTGTTATTTTTTAATTAAAGTTCATTTAAGCATCAAAAAGAAATTATTTGTTTCATCTTTAAACAAATTAATTGTTTTTTAAGCACTTAAACAATTTTTTTAAAAAAAAGCTTCACAAAGCCAATGGGTTTCCCTATTATGCAGGCCGTGCGGAGAGATGGCAGAGTGGTCGAATGCACCGGTCTTGAAAACCGGCATGGGTTTGTAGCCCATCTAGGGTTCAAATCCCTATCTCTCCACCATTATATTTAAGCCCGCTTTTAGCGGGCTTTTTTGTTTTTACGCTTTATTATCAGGCCACCTTAGGTTTCCTCGCTTATTTCCCCATTTCGGTTTGCTATTAGCCGCTATTAATAGATTAATAACATATTAATTTGCTACTTTTATTTTTTAGATTTTAAAATTGGTAATTAAAATAGTATGTTGTGGCTCAAGGATGATTTACCTTCAAGAAAACTTATTGTTTATCGTGCAATGATGCTCTCGTTGGTAACGTTGTTTGTTTTATTTGTATTTCAACCTTTTGACACAATTAACGATACATCGTCACTTTTGCAGCTTTGCTGTGCTGTATACCTACGACGTATTTAATATTGCAATCTAAAGGTTAGGTTTTATTGACGATAGCGCCTATAAGGTAGTGAACTTAGTCTTATAGGCGACTAAGCAGCGCAAAGTAAGTGTGGGCTGGCAGCACAATGCGTGTTTGTTTTTTGTTAGCAAAACCATTTATTAAACCATTCACTAAACAGCCCAACATAAATTAAATCTTCAAATTATCACACCTTTCAAAGGGGGTTAAATACCTTTGCTATAAACGCTAAGGTATATTTTTATAAAATTAAAATGCCTAGTTACAGCAGTTTAAAGAGTGCTTGTTTTCCCATCATAAATTACGACCATAGTCTCTGTTTCTAACCTTAAGAACTTGGTGCATGCTTAAGATAATGTTTGTAGTGTGTATTTAGGAACTTATATGAAACATCAACTAGCCAAAAGTGTCGCGCTTTCTTTATTATCCCCTGTGATTGTTGGTAGTTTACTTGGCCTTTATTATGGGCTCACTATGAATGGCGATGCGGCTACCATTTTCTTACAACTACTGATGAGTGCAATCGCGAACGCACATATTGTTGGACTGACTATGGCCGCTTTTGTCGTACCGGGTTATTTGCTTATGTTTAAGTATGCAAAAGTGAATTATTCAGGTGTACTGACTCTTGGGCTGCTCGGTGGCGCAATATTTAGTTATTTACTTAGTGCTACAACAGGCGAGATATTTTTAATTAATAGTGTAATGGCCGCTTTTGCCGCAGGACTATTTTTATTTGGCCTGCGTAAAACATCAAAAAAATAATTGCAGAAATATTAATCAAGCGTGCTGAAAAACGGCGCTATTTCTGTTTTTTTGCCTGTAAAAGGTTTCAATTTTTCACGACAAAGAGTACCTTTAGCTACTGTCTGTTTAATAAGAAGTAGTTTGGTATGCAAAAGCACGATTTTTACCAGTCATTAGTTAAGCAAACTGAATCACTAATTGCTGGTGAATCTAATGTCATTGCTAATATGGCTAACGTAAGTGCGCTATTATTTACCTCATTAGAAGATGTAAATTGGGCGGGCTTTTACTTTATGGATTCGCCAAGTGAATTAGTGCTTGGGCCTTTTCAAGGTAATCCAGCGTGTATTCGTATCCCTGTTGGTAAAGGGGTGTGTGGTACGGCTGCAGCAACGTTAGAAACTCAACTAATCGAAGATGTACATGCGTTTGATGGCCACATAGCCTGCGATGCAGCGTCTAACTCTGAGATTGTTGTACCTATCATGAAAAATGATAAAATAGTTGCTGTTCTTGATATCGATAGCCCAACTATTGGTCGATTTGATACTGATGACCAAGCAGGTCTTGAAGCATTAGTTAAATGCTTAGAGGCAAGCTTATAATGAAAGACTTGCTAAATGTTCAAGACTACCTATTCGCAGTACAAGATGTAGGCGATTGGGAAGGGGAAGAAGAACATGTAGCGGAAACGCTCAATGATTTGATTCACATAGCCTGGGATAAACTTCCAGATGATTTAGATTGTGAATCAATCGATGAAATAATAAATGGTATTTGGGAACACCTTCGAGGTGATTTGGCTGTACTTGAAGCCGACTTCGAAGAGTTAATCGACTGGGTAATACACTACGTTGACTCGTCCCTTGATGAAAAGATGTGAAAAATAGGTTCTAAAATGGAAACCACAAACAAGCTAAAAGATATTAATGAAGTGCTGGAATTTCTTTATCAAGAATTTCCACAATGTTTTAAACAAAAAGACGGTATTAAACCGCTTAAAGTCGGTATTTTTAAAGATATTGCCGAGCGTATCGAAGGGTCTGAAAAAGTAAGTAAGACTCAAGTACGTCAAGCGCTTAGAAAATACACGTCTAACTGGCGTTATTTAGAAGCTGTGACTAAGTCAGAGTTTCGTATTGATCTTGATGGCAATCAAGGTGAAAAAGTTGAGCAAGAGCACATTGACCACGCTCAAAAAGCACTAGAAGAAAGCCGTGCTAAAATGGCAAAACGCAAAAAACAACAGCGTCCACGCCAAGATTCAGATTCTAAATCTTTCAAGAAAAAACCAGCCCACGCTAGCAAAAACAATGCACAAGCTAACAAACCAGCTAAAGCAGCCCCTGCTAAACGTTCAGGAAAAGTTGAACCTTTACCTGCAAGTGAGGTCAAGGTTAATAACAAGGTTAAGGTTAAACTTGGCCAAGCACTTGTAAATGCGGTAATTACTGAAGTAAACAAAGACGAAGTTCATGTTGAATTAGTAACAGGCATGCAAGTTAAAACCAAAGCTGACAGCTTATACATTATTTAAGTTGTAAATAAATTAAGGAGTTGTGTATGAGTAAAAAGTTTACGCTCATTCCGTTAGTTGCTGCCCTGTTTTCGGGTTCTTTATTCGCTTCCGTAGAAGCGGCAAAACTTGAAGACTTGCCTGTACTTAAACAAGAAAGTCAACATGGCACTGCCAGCAAACGAGTGGCTAACTTATTTGCTCGTTCACACTATACACCGGTTCGATTTAACGATGGGCTTTCTAGCAAAGTGTACGATCGTTATATCGAATCCCTTGATTTTAATAAAAGTGTGTTTTTAGCAAGCGACATTGCTGCGTTTGAAAAATACCGCAACGATTTTGATAATGCTATTACCACCGGTAAGCTTGGCTTTACGTTTGATATTTTTAACTTAAGCTTAAAGCGCCGTTTTGAACGTTATGATTACTCTTTATCATTACTAGATAAAGAAATGACGTTTGAGAAAGACGATGAATACTTTTTTGACCGTGAAGATTCAGCATGGCCAGCATCGCAAGCTGAGCTTGATGAAATTTGGCGTGAACGCGTTAAATACGATGCCTTACGTTTAAAAATGACAGGCAAAGATTGGGAAGGGATCAAAGAGGTCCTTACTAAGCGTTATAAAAATGCACAAAAACGTTTAGTGCAAACAAATTCAGAAGATGCATTTCAAATTGTAATGAACTCGCTAGCGCGAAGCATTGAAGCGCATACGTCGTACTTATCGCCGCGCCGCGCAGAACAATTTAAAATGGATATGGACCTAGAGCTTGAAGGCATTGGCGCCGTTTTAAGCCCAGATGAAGATTACACCGTTATTCGCAGCTTAGTACCAGGTGGACCTGCCGATAAAACAGAGCAGCTAAAAGCTGACGACAAAATTATTGGTGTTGCCCAAGATCAAAAAGAGTTTGTTGATGTTATTGGCTGGCGTTTAGATGATGTAGTTGATTTAATTAAAGGCCCTAAAGGCACTAAGGTACGTTTACAGTATCTTAAAGGCTCTGATGCACATGGCACGCCTAAAGTAGTTGAAATCACCCGTGATAAAATTCGCTTAGAAGATAGGGCTGCTAAATCTGAAGTATTTGAAGCGAGCTATTCAAATTTAACTTCAAAAATTGGTGTTATTGAGATCCCAGGCTTTTACAACAATCTTTCAAAAGACGTTAAGGTTGAATTAGCTAAACTTAAAGAAGAAAACGTAGACGGTATTATTATTGATTTGCGTCAAAATGGCGGTGGATCATTATATGAAGCTACACAGCTATCAGGCTTGTTTTTTGACCAAGGTCCGGTTGTACAGATTCATACATTAAATAACCGTATTGAAGAGCAAAAAGACCGTGACGGAATTACCTACTACGATGGCCCATTAACTGTTTTAGTTGACCGCTACAGTGCTTCAGCCTCTGAAATTTTTGCCGCCGCAATGCAAGACTATGGCCGCGCAGTAATTATAGGCGAGCAAACCTTTGGTAAGGGAACGGTTCAGCAACACAAAGGCTTAGGCCGTGCGTACGATTTATACGACAATGACTTAGGTAGCGTACAATACACTATTGCTAAGTTTTACCGTATAAACGGCGGCAGTACTCAGCATAAAGGGGTTATTCCTGATATTTCATTCCCTTCGGCGATAGACCCAGCAGAGTGGGGCGAGAGCAAGCAAGATAATGCATTGCCGTGGGATAGCATAGTACGAGCTAAGTATAATAGGCAGGGTAATTTAACGCCTGTAATCACTTATCTTGAAAAACAGCACGAAGTACGTATTAAGTCAGAGCCAGAGTTTGGTTACGTATTTGATGATATTGCCCGTTACAATGAAGAGAAAGACCGCAAAACTATTTCTTTAGTTGAAGCAGACCGTATTAAAGAAAAAGATGAAAATGAAGCACGTACTCTAGCGCGCACTAATGAGCGTTTAAAGCGTTTAGGTAAAGAGCCAATAGAAAACCTAGATGATGTACCTGAGGTAATTGAAGAGCTTGACCCTTTCTTAGAAGAGGCAGCACTGATCACTCAAGATTACATTAACTTTGGCCGTATCGCTAAAAAATAAACACGTGTTTACCCCGTTTAAAAGGCGCTTTTTGCGCCTTTTTTGTTACCTAAATTTCGCTAAATTGCTATAATCGCGAATTACTAAATTGAGTTACATTACTGTGGCTTAAAAAAAGCACTGATACGCTAAAAATAATAAATAACCACGCCACGATATGTGGTGTGCAGGAGTCACTATTTTGAAGCCTTTAGAAAAACCGATTAAACCCGCCTCGTTTTTTGATGCACTTGTTCCTATCACTGTTTTAATTTGCCTTTTAGGCGCAGCGGTATATTTATTTGGCGATAACTCGTCATCAGGTCCTAACCAAATAGCGTTATTATTTGCCACCTTTGCTGCGGCACTAATAGGGCTAAAAAATGGCTATACGTGGAAAAAGCTTGAAGAAGCCATGATTGAAGGTATTACCTTATCATTGGGGGCTATTTTAATTTTATTAATGGTGGGCGCCTTAATTGGTACTTGGTTGTTGTCGGGTACCGTGCCAACGCTCATTTACTATGGCTTACAGGTTATTAACCCAAGCTGGTTTTACGCCGCAAGCTGCTTAATTTGTGGCATTGTTGCAATGAGTATAGGTAGCTCTTGGACCACAGCTGCCACCATAGGTGTGGCGCTTTTAGGGGTGGCCACCGGGTTAGGGCTTGATCAAACTGTGACGGCAGGGGCGGTTATTTCGGGTGCTTACTTTGGTGACAAACTCAGTCCGCTTTCTGAAACTACTAACTTAGCACCGGCTGTTGTTGGAGCTGATTTATTTGAACATATTCACCACATGTTATGGACTACTGTTCCTAGCTTTGTCATTGCATTAATCATTTTTATATTTATGGGCTTTAATGCAACGGCTTCTAACGAAGCCGGCAGGATTGACGAAATAACAGCGATTTTAGAGCAAAACTTTAATATTGGCTTTGAAATGCTAATTCCATTAATTGTGCTGCTAGTTTTAGCTATTAAAAAAATGCCAGCGTTTCCGGCAATTTCAATTGGCGCTGTAATTGGTGCTGTGTGGGCAATGTTGTTTCAGTCTGATTTAATTGCGACACAAATTGACCTTTCTCAGGGTGAGTTGGTTGGTTATTTTAAAATTATTTGGACGACTTTTTTCGATGGTTTTAGCATCGACACGGGTGATGACAAAATGGATTCATTGCTCAGTGGTGGCGGTATGGCTGGGATGTTAACAACAACATGGCTGATCATGACGGCTCTTATGTTTGGTGCCATTATGGAAAAAACCGGCTTATTAGATATTTTTGTTAAGAGCATTTTAAAAATAGCAAAAAGTACGGGCTCGCTTATTACATCAACCATTGCTACTTGTGTGGGCACAAACTTAATAGCGGCTGATCAATACATTGCTATTGTAGTGCCAGGTCGTATGTTTAAAGAAGAATATAAAAAGCGTGGCTTAAAGCCCGTTAATTTATCGCGTACTTTAGAAGATGGCGGCACAATAACAAGCCCGTTAATTCCGTGGAATACCTGTGGTGCGTACATGCAAAGCGTATTATTAATAAACCCATTTGACTATGCCTTGTATGCTTTCTTTAATTTAATTAACCCTTTCTTAGCCATTATTTATGCGTACGTAGGCATTAAAATTTTACGCATTGAACCCAAGCAACCTGCTTAAATCTAAATAGCTCCTTTTTTAAGGAGCTTTAGTTGGAGTAACTATGACTGTTTCAGCAAAGCCAAAAGCGCAATACTTAAAAGACTACACTGCGCCTAATTTTTCTATAGAGCACACTGAACTCACTTTTGACTTACAACCACTAAATACAAAAGTGACGGCGCTACTAACACTTAAAAGAACAACAAATCAAAACTCAGCGCTTGTGTTAGATGGCATAGACTTACAATTAGTGGAGCTGCAAGTAGACAATATTGCTTATACTAATTATAAGATTGAAGGTGAGCACCTAATCATTAATGATTTACCTCACACATGCCAGCTTAAAATTGTTACTGAAATTTCTCCTGATACAAATACCTCTTTAGAAGGCTTGTATTTATCTGGTGGAGCGTATTGTACGCAATGTGAAGCGCAAGGTTTTAGAAAAATAACCTACTTTTTAGACCGCCCTGACGTGCTAAGCACGTACGATGTGACGATTATTGCTGATAAAAGCTTTAAGCATTTACTGTCAAATGGTAACCAAATTGACAGCGGTGAAACAGCTGATGGCCGCCATTTTGCTAAATGGCAAGACCCATTTAAAAAGCCAAGTTACTTATTTGCATTAGTAGCGGGTGATTTTGATGTACTAAAAGACACTTACACAACAAAAAGTGGGCGCGAAATTGAGCTTGCGTTATTTGTTGATAAAGGCAATTTATCTAAAACACCACATGCAATTAACTCATTAAAAAAAGCCATGCATTGGGATGAGACACGCTTTAACCTAGAATATGACTTAGATATTTACATGATTGTTGCCGTAGATTTTTTCAATATGGGAGCAATGGAAAACAAAGGGCTAAATGTATTTAATAGTAAATGCGTATTGGCTAACCAAGAAACGGCCACCGATAAAGATTATCACACGATAGAGTCGATTGTTGGTCATGAGTATTTTCATAACTGGACGGGTAACCGTGTTACCTGTAGAGACTGGTTTCAGCTATCGTTAAAAGAAGGGCTCACAGTATTTAGAGACCAAGAATTTAGTAGCGATTTAGGCTCACGCGCACTTAACCGCATTGATGCCGTTAAGGTAATGCGCACACATCAGTTTAGTGAAGATGCGGGGCCAATGGCGCACCCAATTCGCCCTGAAAAAGTTATCGAAATGAATAACTTTTATACCGTAACGGTGTACGATAAAGGGGCTGAAGTTATCCGAATGATGCACACCCTGTTAGGTGAGGTTAACTTTCAAAAAGGGATGCAGCTTTACTTTGAACGCCATGATGGTCAAGCGGTTACCTGTGATGATTTTGTTGCTGCAATGAGTGATGCTTCAGGCATAGATTTAACGCAATTTAAGCGTTGGTATAGCCAATCAGGTACACCACGATTAAATGCAACACAGCACTATGATCACGATAAGCAACTTTATACTTTAACAATTGAGCAAACAGCTCCGCTAAATCAGCCAGATAATAAGAGCCTTCACATTCCATTTGCCATCGAATTATTAGATGAAAATGGGCAAAGTATTGCACTTACTTATCAAGGTGAAAAACGCGACCACGTGCTTAACGTAACTGCGCCAACGCAAACGTTTTACTTTGATCAAATACCTGCTCGCCCAGTGGCTGTGTTACTTGAAGATTTTTCAGCGCCCTGTATTTTAAGCCAGCAAAATTCAGAACCGGATTTACTGCATATTATGCGTTATGCGCGCAGCGATTTTTCGCGTTGGGATGCGCAGCAGCAGTTATTTATTAATGCGGTTAAGCAAGCAGTCAAGGCACCTGAACACGCAACACTAAGTGAAAACGTTATTAATGCACTACGTGTGTTAATAAGCGCACAAAGTGGCGATTTAGCACTGGTAGCAGAGCTTATAAAACTGCCAAGCTTTGACACCTTTGCCGCTGAGTTTGACATAATTCCTGTTGACGAAATCATTACAATCACAAGATTGTTTGAGCAACAGATTGCCGAGCAATTATCTGATGAGCTTTTACATTGTTACAGTTCGTTAGTAGATGATGGCAGTATAAATCCAGATGCAGTGGCTATAAGAGCGCTTAAAGGTGTTTGTTTACATTACTTAGCTAAAATACCTTCTGAGCAAGTTGACCGCTTTATCAAAGAATCGGCAGATTCACCGAATATGACCAATGTTTTAGCCTCATTAAGTGCGGTAGTAAAAGCATCACACCCATTAAGAACAACGTTGTTAGATCATTTTGATAGCCAGTGGCGTCATGATGTTTTAGTTATGGATAAATGGTTTGCGCTGCAGGCTATGCAATCTGGTGATGATGCTATTGAGAATATAAAAGCGTTGTACGCGCATCCTAGCTTTGATTTTTCAAATCCAAATCGTGTACGGGCATTAGTGGGCAGCTTTAGTCATTTTAATACCGCACAATTTCACCGAAAAGATGGTGAAGGTTACGCATTATTAGGTGATTTACTTATTAAGCTAAACGCGATTAATCCGCAAAATGCCTCTAGAATGTTAACGCCTTTCATGTCGTGGAAACGCTTTGACACAACCCGTGCTCAAGCAATGAAAGCACAGTTGCAACGCTTAGCAAACCTTGAAGGATTAAGTGCTGATTTATTTGAAAAGGTTGAAAAAGCGCTTAATTAAATGATTGAGTATTACTTCTCTTTACACCTGAGCTATAACAAATGCATGGACTACTACCATGGTCGTTTTAGCTCAGTACAAGTGGTTGAGGATAACGGTAAAACAATACGCTTTGCCGCCTCGCACTTACGCCCTTACATTTCATCTATAGGAATAAGAGGGCGTTTTAGACTTTTACTTACCCCCGAGAATAAATTTATTCGCCTCGAACGTATCGCCTAACCTGCTGTTTTTATGTTATAGATACATAAAAATATTATCTTTTTGTTAATTTCAATTTGTTCTATTGTTAATTTACGTGTATAAATTATCTGGTATGACGTCTTACCAATACGTAAACGTCAGCTCAAAAAATATAATAATTGATTGAACGCGACCATTTGTAATTTTTTATAATCGCTTCTATCGTTAAGATTACACTAAAAACAATAACTTGATCACACATAATTACCCACGACAGGGGGGATACACAATGATAAGAAGATCGCTTTTTGTTAAAAACAAAATAGCTATAGGTTTAGCAGCCGCAAGCTTAGGTTTATCTGCAGCAGCGAATGCAGCAAATTTTGAGGTAGGGGGCTTTGATGTCACCTTCGACTCAACTTTTTCCTATGGTCAAAGCGTCCGTGTTGAAGACAGAGATTTCGACATTATTGGTAAAAGCAATAATCCTGCATTTGATTGGACTGGGTATAATCCTTCATTAAATACAATTTATTCTTCTCAAGATGTTTGGGCTCAACCAGGCTCTTACTCTAATAATGGCGATGCAGGTAATCTTAATTTTGATAGCGGTGATTCGTTTTCAAAATTATTGAAAGGAACACACGACCTTTCAATTAGTAAAGATAACTACGGCTTATTCACACGTTTTATGTACTTTTACGATTTTGAGTTAATGGATGGTGATAGAGCCTACGTTAACCCAACCTCAGGACAAGGCGTAGATCCATGTGATGATGACGACACAAAAGAGCAAAGCTGTGCCGACATTCGTTTATTAGATGCCTACGTTTGGGCAAATTTTGACTTAAACGATGGCAATAACCCGCTGTCAATTCGCCTTGGTCAACAAGTAGTTAACTGGGGTGAGAGTACACTTATCTCTCATGGTATTAACGTAAACCCGGTCGATATTGACCGCTTAAAAGCGCCAGGTGCTGAGCTTAAAGAAGCATTTATTCCTGTAGGTATGCTTTGGGCGTCATTAGGGATCACTGAAAATATTACTTTAGAAGGTTTTTATCAGTACCAATGGCATGAAACACGCCTACCGGCTGCGGGTACTTATTTTTCTACCAATGACTTTGCAGCAGAAAACGGCTATCAGCAAAATGTACAGTTAGGTTTTACTTCAAACCCTGACATTGATATGGCCTTTTTAACCGACAGCCTTAATAACCTTTATACTAATTTTGCTCAGGTAGCCGCAGCACAGGGTATTGACCCAACAAGTGCTGAAGGCCAAGCCCTGCTTGCAAACATGTATTTAGCTCATCCAACTAAAGTTGCGCTTAAGGGGAAAGGCGATAACGGTAAAACAGAGCCAGATGACGGCGGCCAATATGGTTTACGTTTAGGTGTATTTTTACCAGAGTGGAACGACACAGAAGTGGCGTTATACCACGTTAACTACCATAGTCGACGTCCGCTAATTTCTGGTCGTGTATCTAACTTTTCTCAAGCTGCCATCGCACAAGATTTAGCGATGATTGCAACAACAGAAATTACAGATGACAACGTGGCAGATTTAGTTGCGTTTTCAAAAGCAGAAAATGATTACCCAGAAGATATTAAACTTTACGGTTTAAGCTTTAACACCACAATTGGCGAAACCGCGTTTGCTGGTGAGTTTGCATTTCGTAAAGACGAACCGTTACAAATTGATGATGTAGAGCTACTTTATACCGCCATGCCTGAACAATTGGCGCTTGCCGGTATTCGCCCAGACTTTGCGGGTATTTCGCAAATGAGTTTTGGTGATGCGATTAGCTCTGTAGCGGCAGGTGAAGTTGCACAAGGTTATATTGAACGCGACACATCACAAATTCAGTTTACTGCAACACATTTATTTGGCCCGTCATTAGGTGCTGATAGCTGGGCTGTAGTAGGTGAAGTAGGTGCTGTGAAAATTCATGATATGCCTGATTACGACGAAATGCGTTTAAATGTGTCGGGTACAGGTCGAAGTGGTGTGATCACAGGCCCAGGCACTACTGACTACACAACATTACAACTAGGCCTTTCTAATGGCCCAGAAGAAAAGTCGTTTGCAACGGCATCATCTTGGGGTTACCGCCTAATTGCTAAAGGTGATTACTTTAACCTTTACAATGGCATTAACTTCTCTCCACGATTTGTATTTTCTCATGATGTAAACGGTAACACACCTGATCCTATGTTCTTGTTTATTGAAGACCGTAAATCGTTGGGTGTAACGATGAACTTTAATTACCAAAATGCATGGTCACTTGATGTGAGCTACAACTCATTTTGGGGTGGTGGCGATATCAATACTTTCTCAGATCGTGACTACGTTTCTTTCAATTTAAAATATTCAATTTAGGGGTAATATTAGTATGATTAAAAAACCTACCCTCATCGCTACCGCTTTGTGTAGCATGTTTTTAAGTTCAGCGGCAATGGCAAAAATGAGCGCTGAAGAAGTTGCACGTTTAGGACAAGACTTAACGCCATTTGGCGCAGAAAAAGCAGCCAATGCTGATGGGTCAATTCCAGCGTGGAATGGCGGTATTACATCTGCACCAGAAGGTTATGAGCCAGGCATGCACCATTTAGACCCGTATTCTGCGGACAAAGTGTTGTTTACCATTGATAAAACAAACCTTGATAAGTACAAAGCTAACTTAAGCCCTGGTCAAATTGCTTTGTTTGAAGCATACCCAGATACGTTTAAAATGCCTGTTTATGAAACGCGCCGCTCTGCGTCTTACCCACAGTTTGTATACGATGCAACAAAAGAGTTTGCTGCAACGGCTGAGCTTATTGAAGGTGGCAACGGAATAAAAAATACCGCAATTGGTATTCCATTTCCTATTCCTAAATCTGGCTTAGAAGCTATTTGGAATCACTTATTACGCTATCGTGGACAATCAATAGAGCGTTTTGGTGGACAAGCTGCACCCACCGCATCGGGTTCGTACAATTATGTAGGCTTTGATGAACAACTATTGGTTAAATATTCAGATCCTAAAGCGACCCCTGCAGAGCTTCAAGACTCAAACATTTTGTTTAAATTTAAGCAAAAGGTGACAGAGCCAGCACGCCTTGCCGGTACAGCGCTACTTGTACATGAAACCATGGATCAAATTTTAACGCCTCGCCAAGCGTGGACATATAACTCAGGTCAGCGTCGTGTTCGTCGTGCACCAAATGTTGCATATGACGCTCCAGGTACAGCCGCAGATAGCTTACGTACTACTGATGATTTTGATATGTTTAATGGCTCACCTAACCGTTACAACTGGACGTTAAAAGGTAAGCAAGAACTATATATTCCGTACAATAGCTACAAGTTACACAGTGATAAACTAGAGTACGACGATATTTTAAAACCAGGCCACATTAACCCAGAGCATACGCGTTATGAAAAGCACCGTGTATGGGTTGTTGAAGCTAACTTAAAAGATGATACACGCCATATTTATAAAAAACGCGTGTTTTATATTGATGAAGATAGCTGGCAAGTACAAGTGACCGATATTTATGATAATCGCGACCAGCTTTATCGTGTAGCAATGGCATATGGCTTAAACTACTACGAAGTACCTACGCAGTGGAGTACCTTAGAAGTGTATCATGATTTAAATTCGCGCCGTTACTTAGCTATTGGTTTAGATAACCAAGAAAAAATGTACGACTTTTCAGAGTCGTTTAACGATAACGAATTTACTTCAAGCGCATTACGCCGTGAAGGTAGATAACAACGTAATATGCAGCTAACAGCCCGTTAGCTGCTTTTTTCTTTCTCATCGCGTTTGTCTATACGACACGCAGGATTTTCCTCAGCAAACAGACAAACAATTCTTCAGTTCAAGGCGATTAAAATTTATGAAGTATTTGGTATATGCCAGCCTGATCATAAGCGGTGCGAGTATTGCACAAGATGCACCTCAGTATGCTATTAGCGCAATCAACGCAAATAAAACCCTACTAACTGATATTACTAATACAGGTGCTGCTTTAGTGGCTGTAGGTAAGCACGGTACGGTAATAACAAGCAAAAATGCTGAGCAATGGCAGCAAGCGCAAAGCGTCCCTACACAGGTATTGTTAACGGCTGTCGATTTTTCTAATGAAACCCACGGGTGGGCGTGCGGGCACGATGCCACAATAATTAATACCACCGATGGTGGTTTAAATTGGCAATTACAACAAGCAAAGCCAGAGCTTGATAAGCCGTGTTTAGATATTTACTTTGAAGATGACTCAAATGGTTTTGCTGTTGGCGCTTATGGCATGTTTTATCAAACCAGTGATGGCGGCAAGCACTGGCATAAACGCTTTTTAGACTCTTTACTGTTTAGTGAAGACAGAGAGTATTTGAATGATTTAAAAGAAAATGATCCTCAAGGCTACGAAGCTGAAACAGCATCTATACTGCCTCATTTTAACCGTATTGAAAAAACAGACAGTGGTTTGATGTTAGTCGGTGAAATGGGGTTAATGGCCAAAAGCAGTGATAATGGCCAAACATGGCAACGCCTTGATGAAATTTACCCAGGTTCTTTTTTTGCGGTAGTATCAGATCCGCAGCAAGAGATTGTGGCAGGGCTCAGAGGAAATGTATTTGCTAAAAATAAAAATGAACAACAATGGCAGCATTTTGAAAATGTTAAAACGGCCACGGTTAATAACATTATAAATTATAATAATGAGCATTGGTTACTGCTGGCAAATAGTGGTGTGATCTTTCATTTAAAAGATGGCTTACTTACACATGAACAACGCCCCGATGGTAAAGCTATTCTTGATGGCGTAATAATTAATAATAAATTAGTCATGGCAACAGAAGATGGCATTAAAGTGAAGGAGTTGAACCCTTAATGCATACGTTTTTAGATTTTTTAGAAAAGGCGGTGTTTAGACACCGTACTATCATGTTGATCGCTTTTGCGCTAATCACATGTTTTTTAGGCTATAAAGCCACTCATATTGAATTAGACGCCTCGTTTAACAAAAATATTCCGCTGAATCACGAATACATGAAAGTGTACACCAAACACGAAAAACAATTTGGTGGCGCAAATAGCATTTTAATTTCGGTGTGTGATGACAGTGGCGACATTTTTAACCCCGAATTTTTCACCCAGTTAAAAGCAGTACACGATCAACTGTATTTTATTCCTGGTGTAAACCGCCCATTAGTTAACTCTATTTTTGCGCCCAGTGCGCGCTTTGTTGAAGTGGTTGAAGATGGTTTTGCTGGCGGCCCAATCATTCCTGCAAACTTTAAAGCTGACCAAAAAGGTTTAGCGGTAGTTAAAGAAAACATTGAAAAAGCAAAAGTAGTAGGGCGAATGATTGCCAGCGATTACTCATGTGCCATGGTGACCGCGCAACTACTCGAAACCGACCCGCAAACTCAGCAAAAGCTAGATACACTCGCATTTGCAGATAAGTTAGAAACGCAAGTAAGAGAGCCTTTAAGTACAGATAAAGTCAGTATACATATTATTGGATTTGCCAAAATGGCCGGCGATATTGCTCAAGGGGCAAAAGGCGTTGTGCTATTTTTTGCTATTGCCATTGGTTTTACCTTTATTATGGTATGGCTATTTTGTGGCAGTTTAAAGCTCACCATTTTACCTATAGCGTGTTCAATTATTGCCGTAATCTGGCAAATGGGTTTATTGTCGAGTCTAGGTTTTGGTCTCGACCCTATGTCTATATTGGTGCCGTTTTTAGTATTTGCGATTGGTGTAAGCCACGGTGTGCAGATGATCAACGCCATTGGTAAAAAAGTAGGTGAGGGCAAAAGTACCCGCATTTGTTGTCAATCAAGCTTTAGAGCATTACTTGTACCTGGTGGTATTGCGCTGCTTTCAGACACGGTGGGCTTTTTAACCCTGCTGACTATTGATATAGGTATTATTCGTGAACTTGCAATCACAGCAAGTTTAGGTGTTGCGGTTATTATATTTACTAATTTAATTTTATTGCCTGTGTGGGCCTCGTATATGAATTTTGCCAACACTGTGCATATTCAATCAGGCGATGCGCAAAAGCCAAATATGCTAGATGCGATACGCGATTTATTAGTAAAAGCCACAGACCCTAAAACCGCAAAAATGATTATTGGTTTTACCCTGGTGTTATTTGCCTTAGGTTACTGGCAAGCAGATAAAATGCGAATTGGTGATTTACATGCAGGTGCGCCTTCGCTGCATCAAGATGCTCGCTACAATCAAGATACTTTTTTAATATCGGACAAATACACTATTTCGTCGGATATTTTAAAAGTGATTGTTGAGGCTTACCCAGCGGCGTGTACAGAGCACGATGTGATGGCGCGCATTAGCCGTTTTCAGTACAAGGTAGAAAACGTGCCAGGCGTACAATCGGCGGTTAGTTTAAGCTCTGTGGCGCAGTCGGTTAACGCAGGTTACAACGAAGGTAACTTAAAATGGCAAAGCTTACCGCGTAATTCAGCCAGCTTAGTGCAATCAACAGCCCGTGTAGAAACAAGCACAGGGTTACTCAATGGTGATTGCTCAGTCATGCCGGTGATTATATTTTTAGATGATCACAAAGCAAATACAATCGATACCGTTATTCAACGTGTTAAGCAATTTGCACAAGAAGAAGGCACAGACAAGTTAGCCTTTAAGTTAGCGTCTGGGCCAGTAGGGGTTATGGCGGCAACAAACGAGTCTGTTTCTGCGGCGCAAATTCCGATGATGCTGTACGTTTACGGCGCAGTTATTATTTTGTGTTTGTTAAGCTTTAAGAGCGTAAAAGCGACAATCGCAGTAGTATTACCTCTGTATATTGTATCAACTCTTGCACAAGCACTTATGGTGCAATTAGAAATTGGCTTAACGGTATCTACTTTACCTGTTATAGCCTTAGGTGTAGGTATTGGTGTGGATTACGGTATTTATATACTTTCTTCAATGATGGGCCAACTTAAGCAAAACGTACCGCTGAGCGTGGCGTACCGTAATGCCCTTGTTGAGCGTGGCAGTGCTGTATTGTTTACCGGTATTACCCTTGCGATAGGTGTTAGTACGTGGATATTCTCTGATCTTAAGTTTCAAGTAGATATGGGAATACTGCTTACCTTCATGTTTTTAGTAAATATGTTAGGTGCGGTACTGCTATTACCCGCAATTGGTAGTCTGCTGTGGACCGACCAGAAAAAATAAAGTGAATAATTGTGCTCCTAAATGACCTGTAATGGTCATTTATATCTATATTTTGTGAATAGATGACCAAATAGCTGAAATGCTTAAAATGTTTTCATCGAAAAGGCTGTTTATTAGCGCTAAAAGGGTTAGAATTTAACTGACTCCACGCTAATAAATGGCTGTACAAATATTCTGCTTAACTAAAAGCAGTAATAGATTAAGGAACATACAATGACACGAAATGAAGGCCAAGCCTCGGTTATCCTAGATAATGTCTGTAAGCTTATCCAGAAAAAAGTTCACGCTGATAATGTGTTACTCGTTGAGAAATTCGCCAAAGCCTTGTACAGCAATATGTCTAAAGAGGATTTGGCAAATCGCAATGATAGTGACCTATACGGTGCTGCACTCAGCCTTTGGAATGCACTAGAAAAAAACACCACGGACGACGCAGTAATTCGCGTTTTCAACCCTGAAGTAGCAAAAGATGGCTGGCAGTCATCACATACAATTGTAGAAATTATTGCTAAAGATATGCCATTTTTAGTAGATTCTGTTCGTATGGCTATGACCCGTGAAAATATAGCTTCTCACTTATTACTTCACTGCCCACTAAAAATTCAGCGTGACGATAACGCTAAAATTTCTGGTTTATCAAATTTAAAAGCAGAGCAAGAATCGACCTCTACTAAAACAGTGTTCTTTATTGAGATTGACCGCCAAACTGATGCATCTGTTATTGCTTCTTTCAAAAAAGAGCTCGAATCAGTATTGGTTGATGTTTCTATTGCGGTAGATGATTGGCAGCCAATTCGCGAAAAATTAGTCTCTGTTACTAAAGAAGTACCAAAACGTAAGCACAATAAAAATAAGAACGAAGTATCTGAAGCCGTAGAGTTTTTAGATTGGCTGGCTAAAGATAACTTTACTTTAATGGGTTATCGCGAGTACGAGCTTACCCCTGTACAAGGTGATTACCAGTTAAAAGGTAAAATGGACACAAGCCTTGGCCTGATGAAAAATTCAACCGATGAGCACACACGTTTATTATCTGAATTACCTGAATTTGCTCGCCAAGAAGCCCTCAGCAGTAACTTATTAGTATTAACAAAAACGAACTCTGTATCGCGCGTTCATCGCCCAGCGTACATAGATTACGTTGGTATTAAACGCTTTGATGATGAAGGCAATGTGGTTGGTGAAGACCGTTTTATCGGCCTATTTTCATCAAGCTTTTACAACAACAGCGCAGCAGATGTGCCTGTTCTAAAAACTAAAATTAACCGCATCATGGATATGTGTGACTTTGCAAAAGGCACCCATGCATACAAAGCGGTACTTAATATTTTAGAAACGTACCCACGTGATGAATTAGTTCAAGCTCGCGAGAGCGAGTTACTTGAAGTAGCAATGGGTGTTTTACAAATTCAAGAGCGTGACATGTGTCGCTTGTTTGTTCGCAAAGACGCCTACGGACGTTTCTTCTCTTGTATGGTGTACGTCCCGCGTGAGCGATACAACACAGCGCTGCGCCGAGAAACACAAGACATTTTAGCTAACGCCTTTAATTCTGACGAAAAAGTCGAATTTACTACCTATTTCTCTGAGTCAACACTGGCGCGTACACATTACACCGTTCGTGTGACCGATAACAATATCGAATATAACGTGAAAGACATCGAAAACAACCTAGTAGAAGCTGCTCGTACATGGGAAGATAAATTACAATCTGCACTGTTAGAGTCAGCAGGGGAAGCCCGCGGTAATGAGCTAAATCGTAAATATTGCAACGCGTTTGCACGCTCTTACAAAGATGAAGTACTACCAAGTGCTGCGGTTGTAGATATTGAAAAACTAGAATTGTTAAACGACGAGAACAAGCTAGAAATGCTGTTCTACCGTCCGCAAGAAGAAGCTAACAGCAATATTGTACGGCTAAGCTTGTTCCATAAAGATGAGCCAATTCACTTATCTGATGTTATGCCAATGCTAGAAAACTTTGGTTTACGCGTGGTAGGTGAAACGCCATATTCTGTTAAAACAAGTGATGGTCGTATCAATTGGATCATGGACTTCTCTATGCTGATTGACAGCAAAGGAATGGCCGACTTTGATAAGATTTCTGCTCGTTTTCGCGCTGCATTAACTAATGTATGGGGCAACCGCCTTGAAAACGACGGCTTTAACCGCTTAGTATTAATGGGTGGTTTAACAGGTCGTGAAGCCTCTATATTACGTGCCTATGCAAAATATATGCGCCAAATTGGGGTTACCTTCTCACAGACCTACATTGAGAGCACGTTTGCAAACTACCCGCATATTGCTGCGCAAATAGTTAACTTATTTGCTAAAAAGTTCTCAGTAAAAAGCCCTGCAAGCCCTAAAACACTTGAGAAATTAAGTGCACAAATTTACTTAGAGCTTGAAAACGTAGCGAACCTTGATGATGACCGTATTATACGTTTATACGTAGATATGATTGTCGCAACACTGCGTACTAACTACTTCCAAAAAGATGAAACAGGTCAGTTTAAATCTTACGTGTCGTTTAAAGTACAGCCTAGCTTAATTCCTGATATGCCGCTTCCGCTGCCAGCATTTGAGATTTTTGTATACTCTCCGCGTGTAGAAGGTGTACATTTACGTGGGGGTAAAGTTGCTCGTGGTGGCCTTCGTTGGTCAGACCGTCGTGAAGATTTCCGTACTGAGGTACTGGGCTTAGTAAAAGCACAACAAGTTAAAAACACCGTAATTGTTCCGGTAGGTTCTAAAGGTGGTTTTGTATGTAAGCAGCTACCGAGTGAACGCGAAGCCTTTATTAAAGAAGGTCAAGAGTGTTACAAAATTTTCATCCGTGGTTTATTAGACATTACCGATAACATTGAGCGTGGTGAAATTGTACCGCCAGCTAATGTAACACGTCACGATGAAGACGACCCATACCTAGTAGTTGCAGCCGATAAAGGTACAGCTACTTTCTCTGATATTGCTAACGGTATTGCTAACGAATACAACTTCTGGCTAGGTGATGCGTTTGCATCAGGTGGTTCAGTAGGTTATGACCATAAGAAAATGGGCATAACAGCAAAAGGTGCATGGGAGTCTGTTAAACGTCATTTCCGTGAAATGGATATTGACTGTCAAACTACCGACTTCACTGTGGTTGCTATTGGTGATATGGCCGGCGACGTGTTTGGTAACGGCATGTTATTGTCTAAGCACATTCGCTTACAAGTCGCGTTTAACCATATGCACATATTTGTAGACCCTACACCAGATGCAGCGACCTCTTACCCAGAGCGTGAGCGCTTGTTTAACCTGCCTCGTTCATCATGGGAAGATTACAATAAAGATCTGATTTCAGCGGGCGGTGGGATTTTCTCGCGCGCAGCTAAATCGATTTCTTTAAGCCCAGAAATGAAAAAAATGCTTGGCACTAAAAAAGCAAGCATGACACCGAACGAGTTAATCAAAGCCTCATTAATGATGGAATTTGATTTACTGTGGAACGGTGGTATTGGTACTTACATTAAAAACAGCCACGAAACAGACGCTGATGTAGGGGATCGTGCAAACGATGCGCTGCGCATAAACGGTAAAGACCTTGGCGCTAAAATTTTAGGTGAGGGCGGTAACTTAGGTGCAACCCAATTAGGGCGTATCGAGTTTGCAGCCAAAGGCGGGCGTGTAAATACCGACTTTATTGATAACGTAGGCGGTGTTGCGTGTTCAGATAACGAAGTAAATATTAAAATTTTACTTAACGGCTTAGTTTCAGAAGGGGATTTAACACGTAAACAACGTGATGAGTTACTTTACTCTATGACCGACGAAGTGTCTGAGCTTGTACTTAAAGATTGTTACCGTCAAACACATACATTGTCGATTACACAGTCTAAAGGTGCATCAACACTTAAAGAGAAGATCCGCTTTATTCATGCCCTTGAAAAAGAAGGCAAGCTAAACCGTGCAATCGAGTTTTTACCAACTGATGAAGAGTTGGCAGAGCGCGCTGCAGCAGGTAAAGACCTAACACGTCCAGAGCTTTCAGTATTAGTTTCGTACGCTAAAATGGTGCTTAAAGAGTCGTTAGTAACAGATGAAATTACTGAAAACCCTTATTACCGTCAGCTACTAGTTAAGTCTTTCCCGCGTCCACTGCGTGAAAAATTTAACGACGCGATGGATAATCACCCACTGCGCAAAGAAATTATTGCAACAAAACTAGCGAACAATATCGTTAATGACATGGGCTTAAACTTCATGGTACGCATGAACGAAGAGACCGGTGCTAACGAAGCTGAAATCGCAATGTGCTACTCAATTGCGAGTGAGATTTTTGAAATGCGTGAAACCTGGTCATCAATCAGCGCGCTTGATAATAAAATCCCAGCAGCAGTTCAAACCGAAATGCTGTACCAATTACGTCGTACTGTTCGCCGTGCAACACGCTGGTTCTTGCGTCATCGTAATAAGTCACAAACAATTGAACAAGCTATCGAGTTCTTTGCACCAACGTTTAAAGATTTAAGCGAAAACTTAAATACGTACATGCAAGACAAAGAACACGAATGTTTAACTGGCAAAGCAAATGAGCTAGTTGAAAAAGGTGTACCTAAGCAAATTGCTAAGCGTATTATTGACCTTTCTAGCCTGTTCTCTGTAATGGATATTGCTGAAATAGCGCATAATTCAGGCCGCAGTGTGGCGATGGTATCTAATACCTACTTTAAACTTGGCTCGCGTATGGGCTTACACTGGTTCTTAGATCAAATTACTAACCAGCCTGTTTCTAACCATTGGCAAGCACTTGCCCGTGCGTCGTACCGTGAAGAGCTTGATTGGCAACAACGTACGCTTTCTCATGTTGTGCTAAACAGCTTTGAAGGTGACGAAAACGATGTTGATAATCAAATCGATCAGTGGATGGCCAGCCAAGATCTGCTGCTACAGCGTTGGAAGCAAATGTTAGCTGAATTTAAAACCTCGCAAAGTCACGACTTTGCTAAGTTCTCAGTTGCACTGCGTGAATTAATGTTGTTAAGCCATAACTGTGATACATCAGGAAAATAATTTAGCTTTAATTGGTTATTTATTCAGTAAATAATCAGTTAATTGTTAAAATTGTTATACAATACCTCAGCCTAGTCTGAGGTATTTTTTTGTCTGTAATTTAAAGAGGAACAATTCATGTTTTACGATTTAGCCCGCCGTTTTATGTTCACCCGAGATGCTGAATGGGCACATGAGTTTGCGCTTAATAATTTACGCCGTTTTGCACACACCCCTTTAAACGCAGCTTGGTCACAACAACTACAAAACAAACCCGTTAATTTTTTAGGCCTTGAGTTTAAAAACCCTGTGGGTTTGGCCGCAGGTTTAGATAAAAACGCTGAGTGTATTGATGCCTTTAGCCAAATGGGCTTTGGTTTTGTAGAAGTTGGCACAGTTACCCCGCGCCCGCAAGCAGGTAATGATAAGCCGCGCATTTTTAGATTACCGCAGTCAAATGCCATTATTAACCGGATGGGCTTTAATAATAAAGGGGTCGATAATTTAGTTAATAACGTAAAAAATGCCAAGTACACCGGTATTTTAGGTATTAATATTGGTAAAAATAAAGATACCCCAAATGAGCAAGGTAAAGACGACTACATTCATTGTATGCGTAAAGTGTTCGAGCATGCTTCGTATATTACGGTGAATATTTCATCTCCAAATACCCCAGGGCTGCGCGATTTACAATATGGCGCCGCGTTAGATGATTTACTGCAAAGTTTAAAGAATGAACAGCTCGATTTAATTGCCAAGCATAATAAGCAAGTACCTATGCTGGTTAAAATAGCGCCAGATCTTGATCAAATCCAAATTGAGCAGGTTAGCGAGTCACTATTAACGAATCAAATTGATGGTGTAATCGCAACAAATACTACGCTTGAACGTAGTGCAGTAATGGGTCAGCAATACGCCGATGAGGCGGGTGGTTTATCTGGCAGCCCTGTAAGAGAGCGCTCTACACACGTTGTTAGCGAACTTAAACGTTTAACACAAGGTAAATTACCAATTATTGGTGTAGGCGGTATTGATGATGCGCAATCAGCTCAAGAAAAGCTAAATGCAGGCGCAAATTTAGTGCAGGTTTATACTGGGTTCATCTACAAAGGGCCACAATTGGTAAAATCGATCGTTGATTCCTTATAAGGATCAGTTATGTAAGCTTTTGATCGTTCAATAAATGTTCTAAACAAATGTTTTAAAAATGGTCAAAAGCCGTTATAATCTAATATTAATGTCTTAATTATAAATAAATTTTTAAACAAGGAGGAGGCAAATGTTACAAGCAACAAAACAATGGCAGTGGATTGCATGTGCAAATAAAAACCGCTTACTACTTGATTTAAATGACGATATGCAACTATGCACACCGTATAAATTAAGACAACTCACCGACTGTGTATTTGAAAACCCGCGTTTTAGCTTAGAAGATGCTGCTTTTTATGAACAGGTATATAACTACTTAGATGGTTTTGAGCTGTATAAGCCTGCACAAATTTGCCAAATTGCGCTCAATGCCACCGCTGTAAAATTTCATTTAAAACCGGTACTGGCTAAAAGTTGGTTTTTTGAAGAGTACACTGGCAGCCAGCCAAGTACAGAAGCCATCGTTAAACTTACCTCAAAAGCGCAAACCGGTGAGTTTTTAATTGTTGAACATTGCCCTGATGCTTCAATTTGCCTAAACCTTAACGAAATATTCAAACTTGATGATAACTTGTCTCTTGAACAGTTTGAAGTTATCCGCGTTTTAAACAATCGTATTCACCCGCTATTACTTGAGCAATATCACACTAAATCAGCTTAGCAAATTTACAAATCGAGCTGCGTTTATCAAGTGTTTGTCAGCCAACCTATGTTATAATCCTGCGCAATTAGCTATTAAGGGTTATTACTTTGCAATTTATCGCACTTACTTCTATCGGAATCGAAAATTTACTTGTTGATGAACTAACAGAATTAGGCGCCGTCGTGTCTAAACAAACTGTGGGTTCTGTTCGCTTTGAGGCAGATTCAACATTGGCGCAAAAAGTTTGTCTATCAACTCGTTACGCAACACGTGTGCTGATGCTTATTGAAGAAAAAGAAGGCGTGAATGATAAAGATAGCCTGTATAAATTTGCTCGTTTTCAGCCATGGCAAGAATGGTTTGGCCCTACCCAAACATTTGCCGTTGATTTTAATGGTACCAACGACTCTTTAAAAAATACCCAGTTTTCAGGCTTGGTAATTAAAGATGCAATTGTTGACTACTTTAACGATTTATACGAACAGCGCCCAAATGTAGATAAGCAAGATGCCAATGTGCGTGTTGTGGCGCGTTTAAATCGCCATGGTGTGGCTTTGTATATTGATTACTCGGGACCTCGTTTGTCTGAGCGCGGTTATCGCCAAGGCCAAGGTAAAGCGCCTATTAAAGAGCACTTAGCGGCCGCGATTATTAAACGCAGTGGTTGGCTTGAAAATGTAAATCAACCTTTATTTGACCCATGTTGTGGTGCAGGCACTATTTTAATAGAAGCTGCGGGCATGGCGCGTAACGAAGCACCTGGTTTATTTAGAGAAGGGTTTGCTTTTGAGCGTTTACCTAGTTTTAGAGCGGCCAAATTTAAACAACTGCGTGAAGAATTAATTGAGCAAATTACCGATCCTAAATTGTGGTTAATTGGCCACGATTACGATGCGCAAGTTCTAGATAAAGCCATTGCCAATGCCGAGCGTGCAGAGCTGGGTAATGTTATAAAGTTTAAGCAAAGTGATGCAACTAAGCTTACCTCTGTTGCTAAATTACCCGGGGTGGTTATTTCTAACTTACCGTACGGCGAACGTATTGGCTCTATGGCTGAGCTGGTAAATTTACACCGCAGCATGGGCGTGGGTTTTAAAAAGCACTTTAATCATTGGAAGCTTGCGTTACTAGGCATGGATGAAAGCTTATTTAAGCTGTTAAAACTGGTCAAACAAAAGCGTTATAAATTTAAAAACGGCCCATTAGATGTAGAGCTAAATTTATATCAGTTAGATGATAAACAGGTAAGCCTGACAAGCGATGACAAACCGGCTCTTAATTTTGAAGGCTCAATGTCGTTTGCTAATCGTTTGAAAAAGAACAAACAAGGCCTAAAAAATTGGCTTAAACAAAACGAAGTACAAGCTTATCGCGTATACGATGCTGATATTCCTGAATACAACGTAGCGGTTGATATTTACGGCGATTCTGCTGTTATTTTTGAATACGCAGCACCTAAAGAAATTGACGAAAAAACATCAGAAAAGCGTCTTCAAGATGTGATTAGCTTAACTGCACAGCAGCTAAACATAGCGCCTGAAAACATTGCCGTTAAAGTGCGTAAAAAACAAAAAGGGGAAGAGCAGTACACCCCAATGGCTAAACAAAACCGCACTATGGTGGTGGAAGAATTTGGCGCTAAGTTTAAAGTAAACTTGTTTGATTACCTCGATACAGGGCTGTTTTTAGATCATCGTTTAGCGCGTCGTTATATTCAGCAAAATGCAAAAGACAAACGCTTTTTAAACTTATTTGCCTACACAGGTACAGCCTCTGTGCACGCGGCATTAGGGGGTGCAAAAGCAATTACCACCGTTGATTTATCAAAAACCTACCTTAAGTGGGGCCAAGATAACTTTGCGTTAAATGATATTAGCAATACTCGCTACCGTTTTGAGCAAGCTGATTGTTTAAAATGGCTAGAATACGCACAAGGCCAATACGATTTAATCTTTTTAGACCCGCCTACGTTTTCTAATTCTAAACGAATGAAAGACGCGTTTGATGTGCAAACCGATCATATAAAATTACTTACTTGGGTTAAAAAAATCTTGAGTCCGTCGGGTACATTAATTTTTTCTAATAACAAACGCGGTTTTGTAATGGATGAAGTAGGTTTGATGGGCTTAGGGTTAAAAGCTGAAAATATTTCAGAAAAAACGTTATCACCTGATTTCAAACGTAATAAAAAAATACACAACAGTTGGTTAATTACCCATGGCTAATTATGTTTTATACCACACCGATGGCTGTCATTTATGTGAGCAAGCCGAGCAGGTTTTATTATCGGTTTTGGATAAAAATAGTGAGCTTAAATTAATTGATATACTCACTGATGAGCAGCTAATAGCGCGTTTTCAGTTAAGTATTCCCGTATTTGAGAGCAAAAGCGGCCACTATTTGTATTGGCCGTTTGATGCACAAACAGTGCATGAATTTTTAGCGCAAGAATAAAAGAGCAGTATTTATGGATTTAATTAGAATACAAAAAGCGCAGTTAGCTTATGGTACGCACCCATTACTTGATGATGCTGATGCAGTGATAGAAAGCGGTGAGCGCGTCTGTATTGTAGGGCGAAATGGGGCGGGTAAATCTACACTTTTAAAAGTACTAGATGGCCAAGTTATTTTAGATGATGGTGAAATTAACCAGCTTGGCGGGATCAAAATATCTCGCTTAGAGCAAGATCCTCCTAAAGGAGCAAATGGCTCAGTATTCGACTATGTAGCACAGGGTATGCCTGATATTGCTAATTTGCTGATTGATTATCATCATGTAAGCACACAGTTACAAACCGATTGTACCGACAAACTGCTAAATAAGCTTGAGCGTTTATCTAACGATTTAGAAGCGTGTGACGGTTGGCGTTTTGATTCGCGTATTCAATTAGTACTAACGCGTTTAGAGCTTAGCCCAGATGCTAAATTAGAGTCGCTCTCAGGTGGTTGGTTGCGTAAAGTTGCTTTAGCACGTGCTCTTGTGAGTGAGCCTGACTTATTGTTACTTGATGAACCAACAAACCATTTAGACGTAGACAGTGTTAAATGGCTAGAACAGTTTTTAAAAGAATTTAAAGGCGGTATTGTATTTATATCGCATGACCGTGCGTTTATCCGTGCTGTTGCAACGCGTATTTTAGATTTAGATCGCGGTAAACTTATCTCTTATCCTGGCGATTACGCGACCTACCTTGAACAAAAAGCGCATGACTTAAAAGTAGAAGAATCACAAAATGCACTTTTTGATAAGCGTTTAGCAGAGGAAGAGGCCTGGATACGCCAAGGGGTTAAAGCCCGTCGTACCCGCAACGAAGGCCGTGTACGTGAACTTAAACAGTTACGTGTTGAGCGCAAAGCCCGTGTAGAGCAAGTAGGTAAAACCGATTTTAATATTGAAACGGCTGACAGATCGGGCAAGCTAGTGTTTGAGGCAAAACACCTTAGCCATGCATTTAAAGATAAAGTGATTGCTAATGATTTTTCTACCCTTGTTATGCGCGGTGACCGCATTGGCTTAGTCGGCCCAAATGGTATTGGTAAAACTACCTTACTTAAACTGCTGTTTGGTGATTTAGAAGCCGATAGCGGTCATGTTAAACAAGGCGTTAATTTAGAATTTGCTTACTTTGACCAATACAGGCAAAAGCTTGATGAAGAGGCCACTGTTCAAGATAACGTTGCCGAGGGTAAACAAGAGGTAATGATGGGCGGGCGTTCTCGTCATGTACTTGGTTACCTGCAAGACTTTTTGTTTCCACCGGCACGTGCGCGTACACCTGTAAAAGCACTTTCTGGTGGTGAGAAAAACAGACTTTTACTTGCAAAACTATTTTTGAAACCCTCAAATATTTTAGTACTCGATGAGCCAACCAATGACTTGGATATTGAAACATTAGAGTTACTCGAAGAAATTATTAATCAGTATCAGGGTACTGTGCTTATAGTAAGCCATGACCGTGAATTTATTGATAATACGTGTAGTAGTGTTTGGGCGTTTGAAGGTGATGGCAAAATAACCGATATGGTAGGGGGTTACACCGATTACCAAGCTTATTTAAGCTATTTAGCCGAGCAGGAAAAACAGCAACAAGCACCAAAAAAAGACGTTAAACCTGCGCCTGTAGCCGCTACAAAGCCTGAAAACAAAAGCACTAAGCTTTCTTACAAATTAAAACTTGAATTAGAGCAACTACCCAATAAAATGGAACAACTTGAAGCCGCTGTAGAAGCGCAGCAAGCTGTAGTGAGCGATCCTGACTTTTTCAAACAAGATAGCGACGTAACCACTAATGCATTGAACTATTTAGCAAAACTTGAGTCTGACCTTGAAGCCGCGTTTGAGCGCTGGGAAGAACTTGAAGAATTACAGAATCAGTAGTAAGGATTAAAATGAAATATAAATTACTCGCTGCCAGTATTTTAGCGACATTGAGTACATCTGCATTAAGTGCAACCTATGAATTAACAGAACTAGGTACTCTTGACGGCGCTAAACATTCTTACGTGACTGACGTAAGCGAAAGCGGGCACATTATTGGTACTGCCAACGGATTGTATAATTTACCAATCGATATTAGCTATATCGACTTTACCGAAAGCGTTATTGAAAATGCGTACGATAGTGAAGAGTACAACTTTGAGCTAAGTGATAAAGAAATTACTTTTACACTTGATGATATAGAAAATAACGATGCGGTTTTTAATAACGCCGATGCCCATTCATTTATGGTTAGCTTTTTAGCTGGCAGACCAACGGATTACGAGTACCAAAAGTTAAGCTCGGTAGTTGGTATCAAGTTTGACGATGGCATAGTTACTGAGCAAATACTGTTTGATGAAGAGTCGGTAGATTACGATGGTTTAACGCGTTCGGTTAGTAACTTTTATAATGCGGTAAGCGAAGATGGCGTGAGCGTTGGTTGGAGTGCAGCTCCATATGATAAAGTTTTATTTACGCCAGATGATGAAGATGAAGAAGAAACATGGTTTACCCATGACTTTATAGAGCGCGGAATAGTTATTTCTGAAGATGGAACGCAAAAGGTTGAGTTAGTTCCAGACTTTGACGATTACGGCGGTACTAGCCGAGCTAACGATATTGTTAAAACAAATGACGGATACACTGTCGTTGGTTATGTTTCAACAGGTATTCCTGAAGATAGGCTTGATAATATTGAAGATAACTGTGATAACGAAGACGAGCCAACCAATACCTGTGTGGAATTATTAAATTCAAGTGTAACCACCGGCGTATTTGATGAGCGCGCGGTAAAATGGGAGCTTGATGAAGCATTTAATATCACTTCTACTGAAATACTTGGCCTTGCCTTAACGCCAGAAGAAGATGATGACTTTGCTTTTACAAGTACCGCTCTTGCGCTAAATAATAATGGCACAGTGGTGGGCTCTTCAAATGCTCGTTACTATAAAAATGACGACACTATTTTAACAATGCCTGTTTATTTTAAAAATGGTGACGTGTTTAATTTTATAGACCAAGAAGATGATTGGCTTTCTGGCAAAGCGCTTGCTGTCAATGACAACGATGTAATTGTTGGTTATGCATCAAAGCGTATTGAAACCACGATCCGTGATCAGTTTTTCTATCATGATATAAGTACTGGCAATACCGTTTTCCCTACCGGTTACTTTAATAGCTCAAGCGCTTATGGTAATGATATTAATAACCAAGGTTATGTTGTTGGTGAAGGCGAGGTAGGCACATCTGAAAACAGCCGTCGTAAAGAAGCGTTTATATATAAAATTGGTGACGATAAAATTACCAATTTAAACGATTTACTACCTTGTTATGAAACAGATGGTGAAACAGACTACGCCTACACAATGGCTGAAGCGAAAGTCATTAATGAAGACAATGAAATTTTTGGTGTAGCTACCAAAACCGTTGAAAAGCGCGATACCTTTGGTAATGTAGAAACCGATATCGAAGGTAATATTGAGTACGAAAGTGTTGCTGTTGCAGTAAAACTAACACCTATTGATGGTGAAGTAGAAGACTGTACACCTATAGAAGAAGAGCTCTATGAAAGAAGCTCAGCAAGCTTCCCTTGGTACACACTGTTATTATTGCCGCTAGTGGGCTTACGCAGAGTATTTAGATTTTAAGCTTTATGCTTTTCATAAAAAAACCAACTTATAAAAGTTGGTTTTTTTTCGTCTATAATAAAGTGCTTGGCGTTAATTAGTTATCTCAATTTGCTTCATTAAGTCATTCTTGAGCACTTTAATCGTTGGCTTTATTACGTATTAGTATTTCGCGCTAACCAGGCTTTGCGCACAGAGCGTCGCCAAATAATATCAATACCTAAATAAGCAATAATTGCGGCAACAGAAGCGCATACCAGTGAGCCAATTAAAAATGCAGGTCCGATGGTAGAAAGGCTTTCTAAGAACCATGCCCAACTGGCTTCAAATGCAAAATGCTGCTCTGGTTGATTTAAAACAAGCGTACCTACAAGGTATGAGCCGTAAAATATTGGCGGCATAGTCAATGGGTTGGTAAGCCACACCAATGCCACAGAGATAGGTAAGTTAACTCTAAATACAATAGCTGCCGCAGCGGCTAAAACCATTTGAAAAGGAACAGGGATGAACGCAAAAAATAAACCCACCGCAAATGCGCCCCTTGCCGAGCGTCTGTTTAAATGCCATAGGTTGGCGTCTTGTAATAGGCGGCCGAATATTCTAAGTGTTTTATGATGCCTAATTTTATTAGGATCAGGTAAAAATCGTTGGATCGTTTTCTTAGGCATTTCAAGCAACCATTTACTTCAGTGTGGATTAGTCTTGGATTTGTAATAGGTTGTATTTCAACCGTATTTTATTATCAAACCCATGAATTTACAGTCATCACAATATCTGTCCTTATTGCGAGCGCCTATTTTAAGCCGTTTTTGAATGTTTTGTTAGGGTTTATTTTAGCTATTTGCTGCATTGTTGTGCACTTTTACCTGTTTTATAGCTATACATTGCCAAATGATGAAAATAACTATGCTTACCCTGCCACAATTCTTGTTGATGAGGTTATCTCTGCAAAGCAACCACAGTATATAAAAGCAACGTTATTAAAGTTAAATGGCGATGAAATACACAAATTTAAAGCACCTAAAGCCATGTTAAATGTCGATTCTGCACAGCTTATTAAGCAGGGCGATACTTTTGAGGCAACAATAGCGCTGAAAAAATTCAGAACAATTAAAAATATCGGTGTGTTTGATAATAATGTGCATGCCTTTAAACAACGCATACTATTTAAAGGCAAAGTACTTAATAAACAATTGCGCATTACTAGCGCGGCTTCACCTTCAATAATTTATAAATACAGGTCGTTTTTAAAACACACTTATCAAAAAACAACGCTTAATTGGCTTTATTATGCATTGCTTAGTGGTGATAAATCACTGATGTCGTTTGAAAATAAACAAACAATGCAAAGTTTAGGGCTCAGCCATTTATTAGCCATTTCAGGGTTGCACATAGGGCTTATATTCAGCTGTTTTTATTTACTGAGTAAGTACACAGCATACATTTTGAAAATTAATGTATTGCAGTCAATTAATTTAACTATTATTTATAGTTTTATCGGCTGGTTAGCGGCATTTATATATGTGTATTTAAGTGAATTTTTACTCTCAGCGACTCGCGCATTTATTATGTTAAGTTGTGTATTAGGTCTTTACTTTATTGCCAAACAGCCACTGCGCTGGCGAAGCATTCTATATGCTTTAGTCGCTGTATTACTCATCAATCCTTTTAATGTTTTAAACCCAGGTTTATATTTTTCTTTTATTGCGGTTGCAATTATTTTCCTTGTTATAAAGCACCTTCCTAAAACTAAATATAATTGGCTTAGCGTGTCTATAGCGCTGTGTATTATTCAGCTTGCTTTATTTATTGGGCTTTTGCCTATTACCCTTATTTATTTTAATGGGGTAAGTATTGCTGGGTTGGTTATTAATTTATTGGCAATTCCATTATTAAGCGTGGCGATCATGCCGCTTTTGCTGCTATTTACGATAATAAGTGCTGTGGTAGATATAACGCCCGTCATTTTATTATTCGATAGTGTACTTATAACATTGTTTAAGTATATGGATGCAATCCCTTGGCATTACAGATGGTTAGATATAGCTAAACCGCCTACATTGTACTTAGTTGCAGCTTATCTATGCATATTAATCGTTTGGTTTAGTCCCTTTAAACGTTTAGCACTCATTCCTCTATGCGTTACATTAATAGATTATCTGTATTTACCAAAACCTCTTTGGCAATTGCATGTGTTTGATGTTGGGCACGGATTAATGACGTTACTCGAAAAAGACAATCAAGCGCTGGTTTACGATTTTGGCCCGAGTTATTTTAACCGTTTTAGCCGTACATACAGTGTGTTAATTCCCTATTTGAAAACACATAACTTAACAGTTAGTGATGCAATAATAAGTCATCAAGACAACGACCATGCAGGGGGCGCAGCACATTTTATTAATGCAGGGTTTGGTGAAAGCTTTAAGCGGTTTCACCCACATGGAATAACCACACAGTGTATGTCTTTAGATTATAACTTTAATGGATTGCGCATTAGCAGCTTTGCTGATAACACATTTAATAACGAAAACGATAATTCGTGTGTGCTTTTAATCAAATCACCCCAACTTACTATGTTGTTAACGGGTGATATTTCTAAAGCACGTGAGCTGAGCCTTATTAAAACTCACTCATTACAAGCCGATGTGATTTTAAGCCCTCATCATGGCAGCGATACGTCTTCAAGCACGGAATTTATCAACCATGTAAATCCGAATACGGTTATTCACTCAACAGCTTTTCAAGGCCAATGGCAATTTCCCAGTGAAAAAGTGGTTTCGCGCTACAAAGCTATAAATGCTAAACAATATGTTACGGCACGTGATGGGCAAATTACGGTAAGTATTTATCAAGATAGCTTTAAAGTGACAACGGCCCGCAAACACGAAAGTTATTGGTTTATAGAAGATTGACGTTTAGTTTTAACGGTTTGAAGGATACAATAAGGGCTGTAATTGTATAACGAGAGTAATATGAGTCAAAGTACTACACAAATTTATAAACGGTTGATTTCTTACGTTGGTGATTATAAAAGCGTTGCCTTCGTCGCTATTATTGGAATGATCGGCTATTCGGGTATGGATGCTTTATTTATTCAATTAATGAAACCCTTTATTGATGAAGGCCTAAACCAACGTAATAACGAAGTGCTAGCTTATGCCCCTTTTGTTGTAATTGCGCTGGTAATAGGGCGTGGCCTGTTTAATTTTATGTCTTCGTATTGCCTAAGCTATGTAGGCTCGCAAGTTGTACGCTCGTTACGCCAGCAGTTATTTGAACACATATTACATTTGCCTGTTTCGTTTCATGATAAAAACTCAACAGGTGATTTAATTTCAAAAATTACTTTTGATACAGAACAAGTTCAGCAAGCAATCACCAAAGCACTGTTAATTGTTGTAAGAGAAGGCGCTTTTGTCGTTTTTCTACTTGCCCTTATGTTTTATACCAGCTGGCAGCTTTCGCTGATTTTTTTAGTGATCATTCCATTAGTGGCAATTATTGTAACGTTTGTGTCTAAACGCTTTCGCCATATTTCAAAAAATATACAGTCTGCAATGGGGCAGGTCACCCGTAGCTCTGAGCAAATGCTAAGTGGACACAAAGTTATTCATGGCTTTGGTGGGCAAAAACAAGAAATCGACCAGTTTTCAAAAATCAATAATCATAATCGCCAGCAACGTATTAAAATGGATGCCACTAAAGCGTTAAGCGTGTCGGTAATTCAAGTGCTTGCAGCAAGTGCAATGGCTGTTATTTTGTGGGTTGTATCTATGCCTTCAATGATAGATACGATCAGCTCTGGCGATTTTATGGTACTCATTTCTTCTATGATGATGCTTTTACGCCCGCTTAAACAATTAGCAAACGTGAACAGTGATATGCAGCGCGGTATTTCTGCAGCGCAAAGTATTTTTTTAGTTTTAGATGAAGAAATTGAAAAAGACAAAGGTACTTACACCGTAGATAAAGTGAAGGGCGAAATTGAGGTTAAAAACGTTACCTTTAAATACCCAACTAAAGATGAAGCTGTTTTAAATAACCTATCAATAAGTATAAAAGCCGGTGAAAGCATCGCGCTTGTAGGGCGCTCAGGCTCGGGTAAATCGACTATTTCTAACTTATTACCGCGTTATTATGATTTAGAAGCACCAAGTGAAATTTTATTAGATGGCGTTGCGCTTGAGAAATATAAACTGGCTGATTTACGCCGCCAGTTTGCCTTAGTATCTCAGCAAGTTGTGTTGTTTAACGACACAATTGCCAATAATATTTGTTATGGTATAAGCCGCGAAATAACACCGCAGCAATTAGAAGAAGTGGTTAAACAAGCTCACGTGTGGGAATTTGTTAAAGACCTACCTGAGCAACTCAATACCATGGTCGGTGAAAACGGGGTGATGCTCTCTGGTGGTCAACGTCAACGTATAGCAATTGCTCGCGCTATATTAAAAGATGCACCTATTTTAATTTTAGATGAAGCAACTTCAGCCTTAGACACAGAGTCTGAAAAACTAATTCAGCAAGCTCTCGATACCCTTATGCAAGACAAAACGTCTATTGTAATCGCCCATCGTCTTTCAACTATTGAGAACAGCGACAAAATATACGTTATTGATGGTGGTCGGGTGATTGAAAGTGGCGATCATCAGAGTTTATTAGCTAAAGATGGTACTTATTCAGCTCTATGTAAAATGCAGTTTGGTGAGCACGGGTGAGTAAAATAGAGCAAAGCTGGTATAAACCATTTAGTTTTATAACGCTAGTTTTACTGCCATTAGCTGCGCTTTTTTGGTTAATTTCAAGTATTAGGAAATGGTTTTTTAAGGTTGGCTTTGCCACGCCTTTTAAAGCTAAATCTAAAGTGATTGTGGTGGGCAATATAAGTGTAGGTGGAAATGGCAAAACGCCATTTGTGTTATGGCTTTACGAATACTTGTCAGAGCAAGGCCTAAAAGTGGGCATTATCAGCCGAGGTTACGGCGGTAAAGCCAACAGCTACCCGCTGGTGGTAGAGCGCGGCGTAACAAGTGCACAAGCTGGTGATGAGCCAATACTTTTATTTAATCGCTTAAAATGTCCACTTGTTGTCGGACCCGATAGAAAAGCCAACATTACATTATTAGAGCAGCAATTTTGTGTGGATGTCATAATCTCAGATGATGGTATGCAGCATTATAAAATGGCGCGCGATATAGAGTGCTGCATTGTTGATAGCCAAAGGCGATTTGGTAATGGCTTTGTTATGCCTGCAGGGCCATTACGTGAAACCACAAACAGATTAAATAGCGTTGATTTAGTGATTGAAAACGGGGGAGATGCATCCCTTAGCTACGTTTTGCAAACTGGTGCACTTAAACACGTTGCTAACAATACCCCTGTGAATAAAACCATTGAAAAAGGCCATGCGGTAAGTGCCATTGGTAACCCACAACGTTTTGAAGATTCATTAAAGGGTCAAAATATTCAGCTGCTTTCAACTCATCATTACCGAGATCACTATGCTTATAGCATGGCTGATTTTACTCAATTTAATGATGACAACATATTAATGACAGAAAAAGATGCAGTAAAATGTAGAGACTTTGCAAAAGATACTTGGTACTACCTACCCGTAAATGCAAAACCTACAGACGCTGTAATACATAAATTAGATTTATTATTAAAACAAAAAGGGATCCTCAATGGCCTTTGATACAAAATTACTTGAAATAATTGCTTGTCCTGTGTGTAAAGGAAAGCTTCGTTTTGATAAAGAAAATGCAGAACTTATTAGTACTGCAGCTAAACTTGCATACCCAGTACGCGATGATATACCGGTACTTTTAGAAAATGAAGCGCGTGAGCTATCTCAAGATGAGGTCGATAAGTGGAATTCGTAGTTGTTATACCTGCACGTTACGCGTCTACCCGTTTGCCTGGCAAACCATTAGCTGACATATGCGGTAAACCTATGATTCAACACGTGTATGAAAAAGCGTGTTTGTCAGGTGCAAGTAAAGTGGTTATTGCAACCGATCATCAAAAAGTTTTTGATGCTGTTAAATTGTTCACAAACGATGTGCTGATGACGCGAGAAGATCATCAATCGGGCACTGAACGTTTAGCAGAGGTTGTTGACCTACTTAAGCTAGACGCAGAAACCCTAGTGGTAAATGTACAAGGCGATGAGCCATTACTTGCCAGCGAAAACGTATCGCAAGTTGCCACTTTACTAAATAATTCAAGCGCGCCAATGGCAACATTAAGTGTAGCCATTGAAGAGCAAGACGAAGTATTTAATCCTAATGCTGTGAAGGTTGTTAGTGATATTAATAAAAATGCGTTGTACTTTTCACGTGCCAGTATTCCGTTTGATAGAAGCGCAATGTTAAATAACGACAGTGTGTTAGATATAACGCCTTTTCAGCGCCATGTGGGTATATATGCTTATCGTGCGGGCTTCATTAAGCAGTATATTGAGCTAAGTATATCGCCGCTTGAAGTACTTGAGTCGCTAGAGCAACTTAGAGTGTTGTACCATGGTTACGCTATCAAAATTGAGCAGGCCAAAGTAACACCACATGCAGGGGTTGATACGCCCGAGGATTTAGAAAAAGTGATTGCCTACCTAAAAGCTAAGCAAGCCTAATAATGGTTAAAAGTGAATTACCCATAGTATTTAGCCACGCTGATTTTTATATATTTGAAAAACCAGCGGGGCTTAATTTTCACTCAGAAGGTGAAAAAGGGTTTGTGGTATTAGCTGAGCAGCAAACTGGCGAAAAATTATTTGCTGTTCACCGCCTTGATAAAGTGACATCTGGCCTTATTATTCTTAGTCGCAATAAAGAAGCTGCTGCTAAATTTACGTCTTTTTTCACTGAGCATGCAATAAACAAGTTTTATTTAGCAATAAGCAATGCTAAACCTAAAAAAAAGCAAGGGTGGGTAAAAGGTGATATGGCAAAGTCTCGCAGGGGCATGTTTAAGCTTTTACCGACCCTGCAAAACCCGGCTATTACCCGCTTTTATTCTTTTAGTTATAAGCCGGGGTTTAGGGCGTATATTTTAAAGCCGTATTCGGGTAAAACCCACCAACTTAGAGTGGCATTAAAAAGTTTAGGGGCGCCAATTTTAGGCGATACACTTTATAGTGGCAGCGCAGCTGAGCGGGCGTATCTTCATGCCTATGCGTTAAGTTTTTTATGGCATGGGGAGCAAATTAATTGCTCTTTGCTACCTACTACGGGTGATGAGTACCAGCAATTAATTAATCATCAAGAATTTCAAGCATGGCAATCGCCGTGGCAACTGGATTGGTAAATGAGCGAAAAAGTAACAGATATTCGTTTTGGCGGGATCAAACGCCTATACGGTAACCAACAATTTGACTGGCTACAACAAGCCCATTTTTGTGTAGTGGGGATAGGCGGTGTAGGAAGTTGGGCCGCCGAAGCTTTAGCACGTACAGGCGTGGGTAAAATCACTTTAATTGACTTAGATGATATTTGCGCGACGAACGTAAATAGGCAAATTCATGCACTTAGCGGCAGTATTGGCCAAGCCAAAGTAGATGCAATGAAAAGTCGCTGCGAACTGATAAACCCAGAGTGTAAAGTAACTGTGATAGATGACTTTATTACTCTTGAAAATATTCGTGAGCATATTCAAGGTTTTGATTACGTCATTGACTGTATTGATGCAGTTAAAGAAAAAGCAGCGCTTATTGCTCATTGTAAGCGCAATAAAATGCCTATTATTACTACTGGCGGCGCGGGTGGGCAAACTGATCCTAGCCAAATAACATTTGGTGATGTGGCTAAAACCACGCAAGATCCGCTACTTGCTAAAGTGCGTTATATTTTACGCAAACAATATAATTTTAGTAACAACCCTAAACGCAAATTTAATATTGATTGTGTGTACTCAACTGAGCAACTTGTCTACCCAGGCAGTGATGGCAGTGTATGCCATGCTAAACAAAATGCTGATGGTACAATGAATATGGATTGTAATAACGGGTTTGGCTCGGTAACTATGATCACCGGAAGTTTTGGCTTTTTTGTAGCGGCTAAAGCGGTACGTAAATATTTAGATAAAAAACAGCGTTTACAACAAGCTCAATAGTTTAATTGAGCTTGTTAGTTGCCATGCTTTGAATTGCCTCGACCATTGCTTTAATTCCGTTCCCTCGAGATGCACTAAGGTGTTTAATTAAGCCTAATTTTTCAAATTCGTCATACGCATTAATATTCACGACTTCTTCAGGTGTTAAGCCATTATAAAGCGCTAAAATTATCGCTAATAAGCCTTTTACAATGCGAGTGTCTGAATCGCCAATAACCACTAAACGATTCTCGCTATCGTCAAACTCCATAAACATCCACACTTTGCTCTCACACCCTGGCACAAGCGCGTCATCGGTTTTAAGTACATCCGCTAAAGCGGGAAGTGTTTTGCCCAGAAGCATTATTTCGCGATATTTATGCTGCCAAGATTGCGCCTGCTGTATAGGTTTTACTACGTTTTTAAACGTATTTGTCATGAGTTATCCTAAATTAGTCTAATAATTCAATCGATTCTTTCAAGGCATTGATGAAATTATCAACATCTTGATGGGTATTATAAAATGCAAAGCTTGCTCGAACAGTGCCTTTTACTCCTAAATGGTGCATTAATGGTTGCGTACAATGGTGTCCACTGCGCACTGCAATACCAAATCCGTCAAGCAAAGTTGCCAAATCGTAAGGGTGTTCACTTTTATAATTAAAACTAAGGGTGCCAATATTATTGTTTAGGTCGCTATAAATAGTAATTCCGTCAATTTTACTCAACTGTGTGGCTGCATAGTTAAAAATAGCCTGCTCATGGCGCTGTAACTGTTCTATGTTTAGGGCTGATAAATAATCAATTGCTGCACTAAAGCCAATGACGCCGGCTATATTTGGGGTGCCGGTCTCAAATTTAGCAGGAGCGTCTCTGTAGGTGCTTTTTTCAAGCGTTACAGTATCTATCATCTCACCACCCGTTTGATACGGGGTAAGCGCATTAAGTAATTCATAGCGACCATATAAGCCCCCTACACCCGTAGGGCCAAGCATTTTATGCGCTGAGAATACATAAAAATCGCATCCAAGCTGCTTTAAATTAGGGCGTAAATGCATGGCTCCTTGTGCGCCATCAACAACAACTAACGTGCCGACTGCTTTCGCTGCAGTTATTAATGGGCCTAAATTGGTAATATTACCTAATGCGTTAGACGCTTGGCTGATACACAGCACCTTTGCTTTAGTATGCGTGATCATGTCTATACAGCGCGCTATATTAAACGTCGCGTTTTGCTCAAGGGGGAGTGCAGATAGCGTAGCCCCGGTATTTTGCGTTAATACCTGCCAAGGTACAATATTAGCGTGGTGCTCAAGGGGTGTAATTAAAACCGTATCTTCACCAGTAATTTGCCTTTGTAGACCATGAGCAAGTAAATTTAGCGCTTCTGTCGCGCCTTTTGTCCAGACGATTTCTTTAGCATTTACGTTAAAGTAATCAGCTGTTTTTAATCTTGCTTCTTCATATTGTTCTGTAGCGCGCTCGCTTAAGGTGTGCCGGCCTCTGTGAACGTTTGCGTTGCCTAAATTATAAAAACGAGTGGTTGCATCAATAACGCTTTGTGGCTTTTGCGACGTTGCGCCAGAGTCTAAATATACTAAAGGGTTGCCATTAAGGGTTTGGTTTAGAGTAGGGAAGTCGTTGCGGATTTTTGTTATATCAAACTCTTGAGAAGGCATGGCTATTCAACATCTATAAATTTAGGCAGGAATTGTAATCGGTTTCATAAAATTGACAAGCAAAGCACACAAAAAAGGCCGCAAAAGCGGCCTTTTTTAACTAACTAAGCTTAGCGCTTGTCAGTTGATACGAAGTCACGTTGAGTGTAACCAGTATACATTTGACGAGGGCGGCTGATCTTATGACCAGGTTGAGATAGCATCTCATCCCAGTGAGTGATCCAACCAACAGTACGTGCCATTGCAAAAATTACAGTGAACATGCTTGTTGGAATACCAATCGCTTTTAAAATAATACCTGAGTAGAAATCAACGTTAGGGTAAAGTTTCTTCTCTACAAAGTATGGGTCTTCAAGGGCAATCTGTTCAAGCTTCATTGCAATATCAAGAAGCGGATCTTGAATGTTAAGCTCTTCTAATACTTCGTGACACGTTTGACGCATTACTGTAGCGCGTGGGTCGAAGTTTTTGTAAACACGGTGACCAAAGCCCATAAGACGGAACGGATCAGACTTATCTTTTGCTTTTGCTACGTACTCATCAATACGGTCAACAGAACCAATCTCTTCTAACATGTTTAAACATGCTTCGTTAGCACCGCCGTGAGCAGGGCCCCAAAGAGATGCGATACCCGCTGCAATACATGCATATGGGTTAGCGCCTGAAGAACCTGCTAAACGTACTGTTGACGTTGAAGCGTTTTGCTCATGATCAGCATGAAGCATGAAGATTTTATCCATTGCTTTAGCTGTCACAGGGTTAACTTTGTATTCTTCAGCCGGTACAGAGAACATCATGTGTAAGAAGTTTTCTGCGTAGCTTAAATCGTTACGTGGGTAAACAAACGGTTGACCAATGTTTGTTTTGTACGCCATAGCTGCAATAGTCGGTAATTTAGCCACAAGTTTAATAGCGCTTGTTTTACGTTGGCTTGCATCAGTAATATCAAGATCTTCGTGGTAAAAAGAAGATAATGCGCCTACTACACCACATAGCATTGCCATTGGGTGAGCGTCGAAGCGGAAACCTTGGAAAAAGTTAGCAATTTTCTCATCAAGCATGGTGTTATGCGTGATTTCTTTTGCAAATGCATCGTATTGCTCTTTAGTTGGTAACTCACCGTTTAATAGTAAGTAACAAAGCTCGATGTAGTTAGAGTCTTCAGCTAATTGCTCAATTGGGTAACCACGGTGAAGTAATACACCTTTACCACCATCAATGTAGGTGATTGCAGATTCACAAGAGCCAGTCGACATGAAACCTGGGTCATAAGTAAAGTGACCGTGTGAACCTAACGTACGTACGTCGATCACATCTTGGCCAGCAGTGCCTTGATAAATTGGAAGTTCGATTGGATCTAGTCCATCAATATGGACTGTGGCTTTTTTATCTGCCATCTATGTATCTCCTATTAAGATATCTATTCTGATTTTTAGATTTTTAAAGTTCTGAAATCTTGTTTTAAGCACATCTTCGCATTTTAACGTGAAAGAGGGGGTTAAAGTCAATTTTTATAAACATTATGCATATATGTATAATAAATATTCGGTATTAATTAAATATTATACTATCGGCTAATTCGCAAACGTCTCTAACTAAACAAGAATTGTAAAACAACCTTTGGGTATATATACTATCGGAGGTTTTAAACCGCTTTGTATTTAGGTAAACATATTTTTACAGCGTAATTTTTGCAGATTTGTGAACTTTTGCTGTATTGACACGTTTACTTTGATAGTTCCACCAGAAATTTTGGTGGGTTTTAGAAAAACAAGTAGATGAGCTCCAATGTGAGCAAGATGGGCAAGTAACTGTGAAAAAGCAAAGACCTGTAAATCTAGATCTAACAACTATATCTATGCCGGCAACGGCTAAAGCATCAATCTTTCACCGCGTCACCGGTGTTGCATTATTTTTTGCTTTAACGTTTGTCATTTGGGCTTGGTCTGAGTCTCTTTCTTCAGCTGAAGGTTTTGAATTCGTCAAGGGTCTGTTTAGCGGATTCATTGCCAAATTCATAGCTTGGGGCACACTTTCTGTATTGGGTTATCACCTTATTGGTGGTATCCGTCACATCATTATGGATATGGGCCACTGGGAAGAACTTGAATCAGGTAACCTTAGCGCTAAAATTGCAATGGCACTTGGCGTTGTATTTGCCGTACTGGCAGGGGTGTGGATATGGTCTTAAATCAAGCAACTCTTAAACGTGATGGTGTACAAGATTTCGTATCTTTACGTACCACGGCACTAGTAATCACCGCATACGCGATTTTTATTATCGGCTATTTTTTAGCAACGCCAGAAGTCACTTTCGAAGCCTGGACAGGCCTATTCTCTAATCTAGCAATGAAGGGTTTTACACTTATTACTCTTGTATGCATGATGGTTCATACCCGCATTGGCCTTTGGCAAGTTTTAACGGATTACGTTAAAAACGCTAAACTACGCGCTGTTTTAGGCTTTGTATTAAACCTGATGGCCGTTGCTTACGTAGCTATTGGTCTAATCGTTTTATGGGGTGTTTAAGTGAAATATTCTGTTCGTGAATTTGACGCCGTAGTAATTGGTGCAGGTGGTGCTGGTATGCGCGCCGCTCTTGCCATTACCGAATCTGGCAAAACGTGTGCATTAATATCTAAAGTATTCCCAACCCGCTCACACACTGTATCTGCACAGGGTGGTATTACAGTAGCGCTAGGTAATTCACACGAAGACAACTGGGAATGGCATATGTACGATACCGTTAAAGGTTCCGATTTTATCGGTGACCAAGACGCTATCGAATACATGTGTCAAACAGGCCCAGAAGCTATTACTGAATTAGAAAACATGGGTTTACCATTTTCTCGTTTTGAAAATGGCCGTGTTTACCAACGTCCTTTCGGTGGTCAATCGAAAAACTTTGGTGGTGAACAAGCTGCACGTACCGCAGCAGCTGCTGACCGTACTGGTCATGCTTTATTACACCTTCTATACCAACAAAACGTTAAAAACCAAACTAATGTATTCTCTGAGTGGTATGCACTAGATTTAGTTAAAAACGACAATGGCGATGTAGTAGGCTGTACAGCAATTGAGATTGAAACAGGTGAAATCACTTTCTTCAAATCAAAAGCTGTTGTACTTGCAACCGGCGGTGCTGGTCGTATTTTCGCATCAACAACCAATGCTCACATTAATACGGGTGATGGTGTTGGTATGGCCGCTCGTGCAGGCGTTGCTATGCAAGATATGGAAATGTGGCAATTCCACCCAACGGGTATTGCAGGCGCTGGTACACTTGTAACGGAAGGTTGTCGTGGTGAAGGTGGTTATCTTTTAAATAAAGATGGCGAACGCTTCATGGAACGTTATGCACCAAACGCTAAAGACTTAGCGTCTCGTGACGTTGTAGCACGTTCAATGATGACTGAAATCCGTGAAGGCCGTGGTTGTGATGGTCCTTGGGGTCCACACCTTAAGCTGAAACTTGACCACTTAGGTGAAGAAACGCTTAACTTACGTCTACCAGGCGTATGTGACCTTGCTAAAACTTTCGCACACGTTGACCCTGCTAAAGAGCCAATTCCAGTAATACCAACTTGTCACTACATGATGGGTGGTGTTCCAACTAACGTAAATGGTCAAGCGCTACAAATCGATGCTAACGGCAACGAAAAAGTAGTAGAAGGCTTATTTGCAGTAGGTGAAATTGCCTGTGTATCTGTACATGGTGCAAACCGCCTAGGTGGTAACTCATTACTTGATTTAGTTGTATTTGGCCGTGCTGCGGGTAACTTCCTAGGTAAATACCTAAACGAAGTTGAAATTACTAAAGCACCGACAGCATCTGATATTGACGCGTCTCTTGCACGCTTTAACCGTTGGGAAAATTCAACGGCTGGCCAAGGTGAAGACCCAGTTCAAATCAAAAAAGACCTACAACAATGTATGCAGCTTAACTTCTCGGTATTCCGTGAAGGTGAGTCTATGGCGACAGGTCTTAAAGAGCTTAAAGAAATTCGTGAACGTCTGCAGCATGCACGTCTTGATGATAAATCATCAGACTTCAACACGCAGCGTATCGAATGTCTTGAACTAGACAACTTAATGGAAACAGCTTACTCAACTGCAGTAGCTGCAAACTTCCGTACTGAAAGCCGTGGTGCACACTCTCGCTTTGACTACCCAGATCGTGATGACGAAAACTGGTTATGTCACTCAGTATTCAATCCGGTAACGGATGAAATGAGCAAGCGTGACGTAAACTACGCGCCTAAGACGCGTGAAGCGTTCCCACCTAAAGCACGTACCTACTAGGAGCGAGACGATGGCACAAGTACAATTTTCAGTTTATCGTTACAATCCGGATGTTGATAACGCACCTCGTATGCAAGAATATACTTTGCAAACAGAGGAAGGTCAGGACATGATGGTATTGGATGCACTTTTATTATTAAAAGAGCAAGATCCAACATTATCATTCCGTCGCTCATGTCGTGAAGGCGTGTGTGGCTCTGATGGCGTTAACATGAATGGTAAAAATGGTTTAGCATGTATTACACCATTATCTACGCTGCAAAAAGGCGGCAAAGGTACTATTGTAATTCGTCCTTTACCTGGCTTACCTGTGGTACGTGACCTTGTTATTGACATGAGTCAGTTCTACACTCAGTACGAAAAAGTTAAACCATACCTAATTAACGATCAGCCAGCGGCTGGTGAGCGTCTTCAATCTATTGAAGAACGTGATAAATTAGATGGACTTTACGAGTGTATTTTATGTGCATGTTGTTCTACATCGTGTCCTTCGTTCTGGTGGAATCCAGACAAGTTCATTGGTCCAGCAGGCCTTCTTCATGCTTACCGTTTCTTGGCAGATAGCCGCGATACGGCAACTGAAGAACGTTTAGCAGACTTAGACGATGCGTTCAGTGTGTTCCGTTGCCACAGTATCATGAACTGTGTTAGCGTTTGTCCTAAAGGTCTTAACCCGACCAAAGCAATTGGACAAATTAAATCTATGTTATTAAACCGCGCGGTTTAATCACTTAGTAACGTAAGATGGCTAATATTTTTATTAGCCATCTTGTTATGACAACTATTAATTTCTGCGCTAAAGAAAAGGGCTTATAAATGCACGAAGGTGTGATGAAGGCATGGCTAGAATCTTCACATTTAAACGGCGGCAACGTTGCTTATGTAGAAGAGCTTTATGAAGCGTATTTAGATGATGCGACTTCTGTGCCAGAAGAATGGCGAGAAGTGTTCGAACAATTACCAAAAGTAGATGGTGTGGATGTTGAAGTAAAGCATTCAGAAGTTCGTTCACAGTTTGCGGCGCTTGCTAAAAACAAGCATAGAGAGGTAGTGGTAGCAGAGGGTAGTGGCGGTGACCTTAAACAGGTTAAAGTACTACAACTTATTAATGCTTTCCGCTTTCGAGGACACCAAAATGCTAACCTAGATCCATTAGGCATTTGGCAACGAGAGCGTGTTCGAGATTTAGAGCTAGAATACCACGACTTATCTAAAGCTGATTTTGACCGCGAATTTAACGTAGGATCGTTTGCCGTAGGCCGCGATACTATGCCTTTAGGTGAACTATACCAGGCACTTAAAACCACCTATTGTGGTTCTATTGGTGCTGAGTATATGCACATCACATCAACAGAAGAAAAGCGTTGGTTACAACAGCGTTTAGAATCTGTTCAATCACGACCTACTTTTTCTAAAGAAGAAAAACTGCGTATCCTTAAAGGATTAACCGCAGCAGATGGTCTTGAAAAATATTTAGGTGCAAAGTTCCCTGGTGCTAAGCGTTTCTCACTTGAAGGTGGTGATGCGTTAGTTCCTATGCTTAAAGAACTTATTCACCGTGCCGGCGAAAGCGGGCAAAAAGAAGCAGTTATTGGTATGGCCCACCGTGGTCGCTTAAACGTACTAGTTAATGTGTTAGGTAAAAACCCATCTGAGTTATTCGATGAGTTTGCTGGTAAACACAAAGACACGTTAAGCTCTGGTGACGTTAAATACCATATGGGTTATTCATCTGACTTTGCGACCAAAGGTGGCAATGTTCATATGGCACTTGCGTTTAACCCTTCTCACCTAGAAATTGTTAATCCTGTGGTTATGGGCTCAGTAAGAGCACGTTTAGACCGTTTAGGTGACAGTTCAGGTAGCAAAGCATTACCTATTACTATCCACGGTGACTCAGCGATTACAGGCCAAGGTGTTGTACAAGAAACATTTAATTTGTCGCAAACAAATGCCTTCTCATGTGGTGGTAGTATCCGTATTGTTGTAAATAACCAAGTTGGTTTTACAACCTCAAAACAAGACGACGTACGTTCTACAGATTACTGTACTGACATTGCTAAAATGGTTCAGTCACCAATCTTCCACGTTAACTCTGATGACCCTGAAGCCGTTGCATTTGTTACACAACTTGCACTTGATTTTAGAAACCAGTTTAAACGTGACGTAGTAATCGATTTAGTATGTTATCGCCGCCATGGTCATAACGAAGCTGATGAGCCTAATGCAACACAGCCTCTTATGTACCAAAAAATTAAAAAGCATGCGGTTCCGCGTTTAATTTACGCTGATCAACTTATGTCTGAAGGCTCATTCACTGAGAGTGAAATTAAAGCATTAGCTGATGAATACCGTAACGGCTTAGATGAAGGTAACTGTGTTGTTGAAGAAATTCAGCCAGAAACTTCGCACTCATCTGATTGGGCAAAATATGTTGGCCATGAGTGGAATGTTGAGTACGACGCAAGCGTACCGGTAGATAAGCTAAAAGCACTTGGCGAACAAGTTGCGCAGTTCCCTGAGCAATATAAAGCACAGTCTCGTGTTAAAAAGATTTACGATGACCGTAAGCTTATGGCAAGTGGCGAAAAACCACTAGATTGGGGTATGGCTGAAACACTTGCTTATGCAACAATTGCCTCTGAAGGCACAGATATACGTTTAACTGGCCAAGACTCAGGGCGTGGTACTTTCTTCCACCGCCATGCTGTAGTACATAGCCAGTCAGATGGTTCAACTTACTTACCTCTTCAAAATTTAAGTGAAGACCAAGGTACTTTTGAAGTATTTGATTCTGTTTTATCAGAAGAAGCGGTACTTGCTTTTGAATATGGTTATGCAACAGCTGAACCTACATCATTAGTCCTTTGGGAAGCCCAGTTTGGTGACTTCGCAAATGGTGCACAAGTCGTATTTGACCAGTTCTTAAGCTCTGGTGAGCAAAAGTGGGGCCGTTTATGTGGCTTAACATGTTTGCTTCCGCATGGTTATGAAGGTCAAGGCCCAGAGCATAGTTCTGCACGTTTAGAGCGTTTCTTACAGCTTTGTGCCGATCACAACATGCAAGTGTGTGTTCCTTCAACACCTGCACAAGTTTACGCTATGCTACGTCGTCAATCAGTTAGACCACTTCGTCGTCCATTGATTGTAATGACACCAAAATCACTACTTCGTCACCCACTTGCGGTATCTTCACTTGAAGAACTTTCACAAGGTGTATTCCACAATATGATCGACGAAATCGATGATATTAACCCTGAGAAAGTAGAACGCGTAGTATTTTGTAGTGGTAAAGTTTACTACGAACTATTACAAGAGCGTCGTAAGCTTGAGCAAGACAACATTGCGATTGTACGTGTGGAGCAGTTATACCCGTTCCCACATGCAGAAATGGACACGATTATGGAACGTTACCAACACGTTACTGATTTTGTTTGGTGTCAAGAAGAGCCACAAAACCAAGGTGCTTGGTACTGTTCGCAACATCACTTTATTGATGCAATCCCACAGGGTGCTAAATTGACTTACGCAGGGCGTAAGGCGTCGGCATCTCCAGCATGTGGTTACATGTCAGTACATACTAAAGAACAACAAGCGCTCGTTGCAGACGCGCTTACTATACAAAAGAAAGGATAAGCAATGAGCACAGAAATTAAAGTTCCTGTTCTTCCTGAGTCGGTTGCAGATGCTACCGTTGCTACATGGCATGTAAGTGTAGGCGACAAAGTAAGCCGTGACCAAAACTTAGTAGACATTGAAACAGATAAAGTGGTTTTAGAAGTGGTTGCACAAAATGACGGTGTAATTACTGAAATATCACAAGAAGAAGGTGCAACGGTACTTGGCGACCAAGTTATCGGTTTACTTGGTGATGCTGATGCAGCACCAGCACCAGCACCAGCAAGTGACAGTGCTCCGGCTAAAGAAGAAGCCGCACCTGAAAAATCAGAAGACGCGCCTGCGGCGCAATCAGCTCCAGCATCAGAAGGTAAAGAAGTGGACATTAAAGTACCTGTACTTCCAGAATCAGTTGCAGACGCAACAATTGCTACATGGCATGTACAACCAGGTGAAGCGGTAACTCGCGACCAAAACTTGGTAGATATTGAAACTGATAAAGTTGTTCTTGAAGTAGTAGCTCAAGAAGACGGTATCATGGGCGAGCAACTAAACGCAGAAGGCGATACTGTACTTGGCGAACAAGTTATTGGTAACGTTAAAGCGGGCGGCGCTCCAGCGGCACCTGCAGCTAAAGCAGAGGAAGCGCCTGCTGCAAGTGAGTCTAACGATAGCTCAGATGTGTTAACGCCGTCTGTACGTCGTTTAATCGCTGAAAAAGGGCTTGATGCGTCTAAAATTAAAGGCACAGGTAAAAACGGCCGTGTAACTAAAGAAGACGTTGATACTTTCTTAAAAGCACCTGCTCCAGCTGCTAAAAAAGAAGCTGCTTCAGCACCTGCTGCACCGATTGGTGACCGTACACAAAAACGTGTACCAATGACGCGCCTACGTAAAACTATTGCTAATCGTTTATTAGAAGCGAAAAACTCAACAGCAATGTTAACTACATTTAACGAAGTAAACATGAAACCTATCATGGACCTTCGTAAGCAGTACCAAGAAGTATTCGAGAAGCGTCACGGTATTCGTTTAGGCTTTATGTCTTTCTACGTGAAAGCAGTAACTGAAGCACTTAAGCGTTTCCCTGACGTAAATGCATCAATTGATGGTGACGACATTGTTTACCACAATTACTTTGATATCAGCATCGCTGTATCTACACCACGTGGTTTAGTTACACCAGTACTTAAAGATTGCGACAAGCTATCTGTTGCTGAAATCGAGAAAGGTATTCGTGAATTAGCCCTTAAAGGCCGTGACGGTAAACTAACACTTGACGATATGACAGGTGGTAACTTTACCATTACTAACGGTGGTGTATTTGGTTCGTTACTTTCTACACCTATTATTAACTTACCACAGTCATCAATCTTGGGTATGCACAAAATCCAAGAGCGACCTATGGCTGTAAATGGTAAAGTTGAAATTCTTCCTATGATGTATTTGGCACTATCTTACGATCATCGCCAAATCGATGGTAAAGAATCTGTTGGTTTCTTAGTGACTATTAAAGAGTTACTTGAAGATCCAACTCGCTTATTACTGGATGTTTAATCGAGTAGTATGAAATATAAGCTGTGAATGACAATTCACAGCTTTTTTTTTGCGCCTTTGGTGTTACTGGGGTTTTCATGTTAAGCCTTGGGATCTATACTAGGTGCGCAATTTGGGATAGCTGTTTATTTGCATAAATATTCAGCTCTTTTAGTATAAAAAATTGGATAAAGCATCATGAATTTGCATGAGTATCAGGCAAAACAACTTTTTGCCGAATATGGTTTACCAGTTTCTCAAGGTTTCGCTTGCGATACACCTGAAGAAGCTGCAGCAGCTGCCGAAAAAATTGGCGGTGATATGTGGGTTGTTAAAACTCAGGTTCACGCAGGTGGCCGTGGTAAAGCTGGCGGTGTTAAGCTAGTTAAAACAATCGAAGAAGTAAAAGAATTCGCTGCAAACTGGTTAGGTAAAAACTTAGTTACTTACCAAACAGACGAAAATGGTCAGCCTGTTGCTAAAATTTTAGTAGAAAGCTGTACAGATATCGCTAACGAATTGTACTTAGGTGCAGTTGTTGACCGTGCTTCTCGCAAAGTTGTTTTCATGGCGTCTACTGAAGGCGGTGTTGAAATTGAAACTGTTGCTGAAGAAACTCCAGAGCTTATCCACAAAGCAGAGATCGATCCATTAGTGGGTCCTCAAGCTTACCAAGCACGTGAGTTAGGTTTTAAACTGGGTCTTAACCCTACACAAATGAAGCAGTTCGTTAAGATCTTTATGGGTCTTGGCAACATGTTCAACGATTTTGATTTCGCTCTTCTTGAAATCAACCCGTTAGTAATCACAGACGAAGGTAACCTTCACTGTCTTGACGGCAAAATCGGTATCGATGGTAATGCACTTTACCGTCAACCAAAAATCCGTGAAATGCATGATCCATCTCAAGAAGATGCACGTGAAGCTCACGCAGCAAGCTTCGAGCTTAACTACGTAGCACTAGATGGTAACGTAGGCTGTATGGTTAACGGTGCAGGCCTAGCGATGGGTACTATGGACATCGTAAACCTACACGGCGGCAAGCCAGCTAACTTCCTAGATGTTGGTGGCGGCGCGACTAAAGAGCGTGTTTCTGAAGCATTCAAAATCATCCTTTCTGACGATAACGTAAAAGCTGTTTTAGTTAACATCTTTGGTGGTATCGTACGTTGTGACATGATTGCTGAAGGTATCATTGGCGCAGTTAAAGAAGTAGGTGTAAACGTGCCTGTAGTTGTACGTTTAGAAGGTACTAACGCTGAATTAGGTCGTGACGTTCTTAAGAACTCTGGCCTAGATATCATCGCTGCTGAATCACTAACAGACGCTGCTGAGAAAGTTGTAGCTGCTGCGGAGGGCAAATAATGTCTGTATTAATCAATAAAGATACAAAAGTTATCTGTCAAGGTTTCACTGGTGGCCAAGGTACTTTCCACTCTGAGCAAGCGCTTGAGTACGGTACACAAATGGTTGGCGGTGTAAGCCCAGGTAAAGGCGGTCAAACGCACCTCGGTCTTCCAGTATTCAACACAGTACGCGATGCAGTTAAAGAAACAGGCGCAACAGCGTCAGTTATCTACGTACCAGCACCGTTCTGTAAAGATGCAATCTTAGAAGCTATCGATGCGGGCATCGAGCTAATTGTTTGTATCACTGAAGGTATCCCAACACTAGACATGGTTGACGTTAAAGTTAAGCTTGATAACTCTGGTGTTCGTATGATCGGTCCAAACTGTCCAGGTGTTATCACTCCTGGTGAGACTAAGATTGGTATCATGCCTGGTCACATCCACAAGCCTGGTAAAGTAGGTATTGTTTCTCGCTCTGGTACTTTAACGTACGAAGCAGTTAAACAAACTACAGACGCTGGTTTTGGTCAGTCTACGTGTGTTGGTATTGGTGGCGACCCAATCCCAGGTACTAACTTTATCGACGTGCTAGAAATGTTCGAAAAAGATCCACAAACTGAAGCAATCGTAATGATTGGTGAAATTGGTGGTACTGCAGAAGAAGAAGCTGCAGAGTACATTAAAGCTAACGTAACTAAGCCTGTTGTTTCTTACATTGCTGGTGTAACTGCACCAGAAGGTAAGCGTATGGGTCACGCTGGCGCAATCATCGCAGGCGGTAAAGGTACTGCTGATGAGAAATTTGCTGCACTAGAAGCTGCTGGCGTACAAACTGTACGTTCACTTGCTGATATCGGTAAAGCACTTAAAGAGAAAACAGGCTGGTAATCAGTTTGCTTAATCTTTAAAAAAGGCTCGCATTTGCGAGCCTTTTTGTTTTTGGCTTAAATATTAGTATGGGTAACTAATGTGTTGAAAAAACCGTACTGATAAATCTTGTCGTTCTTTATTTATTGCCAGCTCTGAGCACATAGCGTGTATTGTTTTTTCTACTTGATTCATAAAGCGGCCGTAGCCCATTTCATGTTTATCTTTATGGGTGGCAACAATTACAAAATGTAGTGACTCAACTAATTTTTCAGCATTAAAAAAAATATGTATTTGCGTGGCTGTGCCATTCACATCAAAACTTATTTTTTGTAATTCTGCATTCCCATCATTTTTATCTATTTGGCTATTACGCACTATGGGCCTTGCACCATTAGCAACCATAGCGCCGTGAGATAATTCGTATCGCTCGCAGCACCCTTTAAATGATTGGGCGAAGTAGTTATAAAACTCAGTGTAATTATTTTTATTTATTAAGCTTTGAAATTGCGTTTTAATGCCGCGTGAAACCGGTATAGAAAACGTTGCATAGGTCATTTCTGCATGCTCGGCGGGTATTTTACATTGGCGAGCTAAATAACGGGGGTATAGGCTTCTAAGTTTGTAGCCGTAACTTTGGTTACAGCCTTTGCTCTTTGCAAATAAGTCATAGGTTAAATGCTGATGATCGCGAAGCTTAAACTGGGGTTGTTCAATAAATAATTGTGTTTGTAAATTATCTAACACTTTTTGCACCCTGCTGTGAAATTGTGCCGAGCTTGCGCGTAAATCATCACCGGTGGCTAAAAATAACAAGCGAATTTTTTTACTTTTAAAAGTAGGGGTGTAGTGTAGTTTGTGCGCCTCGTGGTAACGCGGGTTGTAAAAAAACAACATTTGCTTAGCTGTTTCTAATTGATACGACTCATCATGAAATCTGACAACGGGTAATTTGTCGTTAGCGAGTAGGTGTACATTATGTAGCTCGTATTCATCACAGCCTGCAAATAGTTGCTTGGCAATGCGGGTATAGCAACTATCGATATCGCTAAAACTAGTGTAAAAGTCATCAGTGGGTGTAATTTCAGCGAGTAAATAGTGATTAGCTCGCGCATTTGTTGGTATATAAACTCTGTGTTGTGTAGAACTGGCCATCTTTGAATCCTTTTAAGGAGCTTAAGTTTAGGTACTATAAATGCCTTTCATGACTCAAATATTGCGCTAAAACAAATTTAAGTAATAAACTAATGCACCATTGCCATAATAACTAGAATAAACCCGCATCTAGTGCTGTATGTTAGTGTTTGTTTTTGTAATAATGCATTAGTTTTGTTATCACGAATATTCAGAGGATCGCACTCCTATGGCGGAAATTGAGAATCGCCCAAGTAACTTTATAAGAACTCGAATTGATGAAGATTTAGCAAGTGGCAAACATGCAACTACGCATACACGTTTTCCACCTGAACCAAATGGCTTTTTACATATTGGCCATGCAAAATCAATTTGTTTGAATTTTGGCATTGCAAAAGATTACGATGGTTTATGTAACCTACGTTTTGATGATACAAACCCAGAAAAAGAAGATATTAACTACGTTAATTCAATCAAAGAAGACGTGCAGTGGTTAGGCTTCAACTGGAGTGGTGAGATAAAATATTCGTCAAACTATTTTGATACCCTATACGGCTATGCATTAGAGCTTATTGAAAAAGGCTTAGCGTACGTTTGTTTTTTAACGGCCGATCAAGCACGCGAGTATCGCGGTACGTTAAAAGAGCCGGGTAAAAACAGCCCATACAGAGACACCTCAGTAGAAGAAAACCTCGCATTGTTTGAAAAAATGCGCGCGGGTGAATTCAAAGAAGGTGAGTGTGTGCTACGCGCTAAAATTGATATGGCAAGCTCATTTATGGTGCTTCGCGATCCAATTATTTATCGCGTTCGTTTTGCTCATCACCATCAAACAGGTGACAAGTGGTGCATTTACCCAATGTATGACTTCACACACTGTATTTCTGATGCGCTTGAGGGGATAACCCATTCATTGTGTACACTTGAGTTTCAAGATAACCGCCGCTTATACGACTGGGTGCTTGATAACATCAGCCTTGAATGCCACCCACAGCAAATTGAGTTTTCGCGCTTAAATCTTGAATACACAATTATGTCTAAGCGTAAGCTAAACGACTTAGTTGTAAATAACTATGTAGAAGGGTGGGATGACCCACGTATGCCAACTATTGCTGGTTTACGTCGTCGTGGTTATACACCGGCTTCAATACGTGAGTTCTGTTTACGTATCGGTGTGACTAAGCAAGAAAACATGGTTGAAATGGGCATGCTTGAAGCGTGTATCCGTGAAGACTTAAATGAAAACGCACCACGTGCAATGGCAGTACTCGATCCAGTTAAAGTGGTAATAGAAAACTTTGATGCAGATAAAGTAGAAACATTGTCGGTAGCTAATCACCCTAATAAAGAAGAAATGGGGCGTCGTGAAGTACCGTTTACTCGTGAGCTTTTCATTGAGCGTGAAGATTTCCGCGAAGAAGCGAATAATAAATTTAAACGCTTAGTACTTGATAAAGAAGTACGCTTACGTGGTGCTTATGTAATTAAAGCACAGCGTGTAGAAAAAGATGAAAATGGCGAAATTACCACTATTTACTGTACTTACGACAACGAGACACTAGGTAAAAACCCAAGTGACGGTCGTAAAGTAAAAGGGGTTATTCATTGGGTTTCTGCGCCTGAGTCGGTTAATGCAGAAGTTAGATTGTATGACCGTTTATTTAATGTACCAAACCCAGGTGCAGCTGAAGAGTTCGAATCGACACTTAATCCTGATTCGTTAGTTGTATTAGAAAATGCAAAACTAGAAGCATCGCTTGCTAAAGCCGAACCGGCTCAAGGCTTCCAGTTTGAGCGTACTGGCTATTTCTCACGTGATACAAAGTCAGAAAATTTAGTATTCAACCAAACGGTTGGTCTTAGAGATTCATGGGCTAAAATCGAGAAGCAGTAACGCTTTTATAATACCAATTTGCATAATATCTCATTATTGCAAATTGGTATTAAACACCGTTTAAATGTTTAATTTTAAGCACAAAAAAACCTGCAATAGCAGGTTTTTTTATTACTATAGCGCGTTATTAGCTATTTGAATCGCTAAATGCTTTACACGCTGCTTTGTCTTGACACTCACCGTATAGGTATAAAGAGTGATTTGTTAGTGTAATACCGTTTTCTTCGGCTATTTCTAACTGGCGACGTTCAATTAAGTCATCTTCAAATTCAACAACTTTACCACATTTTAAACACACTAGGTGGTCGTGGTGAGTGCTGCCAGAAAGTTCAAATACTGACTTTCCGCCTTCAAAATGGTGACGGCTTACAATACCTGCGTCATCAAATTGGTTTAATACACGGTAAACAGTCGCAAGACCAATTTCTTCACCTAAATCTAAAAGAATTTTGTATACATCTTCAGCGCTGATGTGTTGGTTATCTGGAGATTGTAGAATTTCTAAGATTTTAATACGCGGTAAAGTTACTTTTAAACCGGCTTTTTTAAGTTCCAAGTTATGATCAGTCATTAAATCTGTCTCAAATTTGTTTGGTTATACTAGACATCTCTTACAGATGCACACGACACATTAGCAATAACAAGGATAACGCGCCTAAGCACTGAGTGCAAAGAACAATTGATCAATTTTGCTATTAATTCTAAAGTCGCTAACTGTTTGATAATTATTTAAACAGTTAGCGATAAAAGGGGGAGGAGGTTAGTCTGCTAGTTCGCTTAAGCACATTTCATCATATACTTGTGCGCACCATGCTTTAACACGTTGTTCTGTTAATTCAGGTTGGCGGTCTTCATCAATACCTAAGCCTACAAAGTGCGTGTCATCAGCCATACCTTTAGATGCTTCAAAGTCGTAGCCTTCACTAGACCAATGGCCAACCACAATAGCACCGCGCTCGGTAACGATATCGTTGATCATACCCATAGCGTCTAAAAAGTATTCTGCGTAGTCTTCTTGGTCGCCACAACCAAAAATAGCCACTAGCCTACCTTCAAAGTCTACTTCTTCAAGCTCAGGGAAAAAGTCATCCCAATCACATTGTGCTTCACCGTAGTACCAAGTAGGAATACCGAATAAGATTAAATCGAACTCTGCAATCTCTTCTTTAGAGCTTTTTGCAATGTCGTGTACAGCCACAAGCTTTTTACCCAATTCTTTTTGGATCATTTTTGCTACGTGTTCTGTATTACCTGTGTCACTTCCGAAAAAAATGCCTACACTTGCCATGGAATTCAAACCTTTTATCTATCAATAGCCAATCTTTCTTGTAAAATTGTTTCAATCAGCGCACTACGGCTAATATTTTGTGCATCTGCCATATCACTCAGTGCCTGATATAACTGTGATGAAACTTTAAATTCTACACGCTTTAAACCGCGTGCTTTATCTCGTTTTATTTGATTACGTTTATTAACCTTTAACTGCATATCCCTTGGTAAAGGGTTCGTTTTAGGCCTGCCTGGGCGCTTTTCGTATTCAAATAAATCGGGAGTTGTTCTATCTGTTTCTGACTTCGCCATGCCTAACCTACACCTGCACCTTGCCAAAAAACTTGTATAAGTCCTTTCGCAATAAAGCCAGAACACCCTAAAAAGAGGACGCCCCACACAATGTAGCGACCAAACTTAGGTACGTTACCACTATTAAGTACGTCTTTAATTGCCAGGCCGATGAATACAAAAATACCGGCTAAGCCAAAGTACAACCCTAGGGTATCAAATTCGTTAATAAACTGACTGACCATCAACGTATAACCTTTAAATTAAACGGCGCGTACTATAGCATATAAATATGCATTAATTTAGTACGGATAACCAAAAACACATGATTAAAATTGCATTAAAGCCCTGTTAAAAAGTCATTTATTGCTTTATTAACTGCAGCGGGTTTTTGTGCATGAAGCCAATGTCCTGCACCGTGTATAATTTTTGCTCGTGTATTTTTAAAGCGCTTTGTTATTTCATCGCGGTATTCTGGCAGTATGTAATCAGAATCGTTGCCTTTGATAAACAAAGTATCGCACAAACAAGAATTATTTTCATTAACATTGGCTGTGATTGTCGAATATTTTTCATCAAGTACATCTAAATTAAATCGCCATTTGTACTGTCCATCGTCGTTTTTAGCTAAGCTTTTTAGTAAAAACTGCCTAACACCTAGCTCATTAATGTACTCGCTCATAATAGCATCAGCTTGTTTTCTATCAGTAACCTGGCTAGTTGCCACTTTTTTTAGTGCATTAATAATTTGTGTGTGGCGGGCAGGGTAACTCACAGGGGCAATATCAAGTACCACCAGCTTATTTACTTTTTGGCTATGCATTAGCGCCACTTCCATTGCCACTTTACCGCCCATTGAGTGGCCAATCAGGTGCGCATTGTTAATATTTAACGCGTTCATTAGCTCAACAATATCTGCGGCCATTGCAGGGTAGTTCATTTCATTACTGTGCGGTGAAGCGCCATGGTTACGCAAATCTACATTCGTTACCCTAAAGTACTCGCTCAATGGTTTTGCAATAACATTTAGGTTTTCTAAAGAGCCAAATAAACCATGAATGATCACTACATCCGGACCTTCACCGTATTGTTTATAGTTTAATAGCATGACCGCCTCCTAAAATTTTGGCTTAGTTTGCCGAGCATTGCCCTAAAAAGCAAAAGATATAACGGTTAACTGCTCTGCACGCGCCTTTTATGGGGTAACACCGTTTATTTTTACGCCAGTTGTGGGCTATTTGGTGTTACCAGCCTAATGGAGATAATAATATGGGTAGTACTTTTAAAAGCTGTTAATTACTACATTGGGTTTATAAGCAAATAATCAACACACCTTTATTAGCGCGTTTATAGGTTATGTTTGTGCGAGTGCTTGTTGTAACTCGCATTTATATTTGGTTTGGGTATAATCACGGGGAAAGAAAAAATGTGGCCCGTAATGACAGGAACAACATGAAACAAATCGACATAGACGACGAGTTATATCAGTATATTGCTAGCAATACACAAAGTATTGGCGAAAGCGCATCCACTATTTTACGTCGTTTATTAAATCTAAACGGTGATGACAACACTCCCGTTGCTAAGAACAATCAAAACAATCAAACAGCTACTCAAGCCCCACTTGACGACACGCCAGCTACTAACGACAGCCAAGAGCAAGAGGTTGTCACACCCGTGAAGCAAACAAACGCTAATGTATTTAATATTCTAAATAAAGAAGAACTAGCAATGCAAAAAGGGGTGGTAGGCAGGTTTTTATTTATTTTAAGTGCTTTTTATAGAACGCATAAAAAAGAATTTAGTGCTGTGCTTGATATAAAAGGGCGCGACCGCGTTTACTTTGCAACCAGCAAAGAAGACTTAGTTAATAGCGGCAGTAGTATGAACCCTAAAAACATTACCGACAGTGAGTACTGGGTAATGACAAATTCGAACACAACACGTAAAAAAATGATGCTACACGAGGTTGCGCTGTGCTTAGGTTATTCAGCAGAGCAAGCAGAAGAAATTCGCGATTACTTGTAAGGAAATAAACATGGCTATTCATTCAGGTGCTGGGAAAACTGCGCCACATTCAACTTTAGTTAACGTACCAAAACTGGTATCGGCTTATTACTTAAATGAGCCAGACTTAGAGCAAAACCCAGAGCATTGTGTTGCTTTTGGTACGTCGGGTCACCGTGGTTGCTCTTACGATGTTAAGTTTAACGAATCTCATATTTTAGCCATTACACAAGCTATTTGTGACTACAGAAAGCAAAACGACATTTTTGGTCCGCTTTTTTTAGGTAAAGATACGCATGCATTAAGTGAAGCTGCTTTTAACTCTGCCATAGAAGTATTAGTGGCTAATGAGGTGCAAGTAATTACCCAGCAAAATCACGATTACACGCCAACCCCTGTTATTAGCCATGCTATTGTTTGCCATAACAAATTAAATCCTAACGAATTAGCCGACGGTATTGTGGTAACGCCTTCACATAACCCGCCAGAAGACGGTGGCTTTAAGTACAATCCACCTAACGGTGGCCCAGCAGATACCGACGTAACTAAATGGATTGAAGACAGAGCAAATCAATTACTATTAGAAGATTTAGTAGAAGTTGAGCTGTTTCCATTTGCTAAAGCATCGCGTTCAGGGTTTATTAAATACGAAGACCTAATGACGCCATACATTAACGACTTAGAAAATATCGTTAATTTAAAAGCCGTTAGCGATGCGGGTATTAAAGTAGGTATTGACCCGCTAGGTGGCTCTGGTATTAACTTTTGGCCATTAATAGCGCAAAAATATAATTTAGATTTAACCGTAGTAAACGACAGTGTTGATCCGCGTTTTGCATTTATGCCACTTGATAAAGATGGCAAAATTCGTATGGATTGTTCATCACCTTACTCAATGGCTAATTTAATTAAATTAAAAGACGACTTTGATATTGCTATTGGCAACGACCCAGATTACGACCGCCACGGTATTGTTACCCCAGATGGGTTAATGAATCCTAATCACTTTTTAGCGGTAGCGATTGATTATTTATTAAAACACCGCGACTGGGACAGCAGTGTAGAAATTGGCAAAACGCTGGTTTCTAGCTCAATGATTGACCGCGTAGTAGCTCGTAATGAGCTTAAAGTTAAAGAAGTGCCGGTTGGCTTTAAGTGGTTTGTAGATGGCTTAAACAAAGGTAAGCTTGCCTTTGGTGGCGAAGAAAGTGCTGGCGCTGCGTTTTTACGATTTGATGGCAGCGTATGGTGTACCGACAAAGACGGCTTTATTATGGGGTTACTTGCAGCTGAAATACTCGCAGTAACAGGTAAAACACCATCAGCGCTTTATAAAGAGCTAGAGCAAGAATTTGGCTCTCCACTATATAAGCGTTTAGATGCCCCTGCTAGCAGTGCGCAAAAATCACGTTTAAAAGCACTTAGTGCAAGCGATGTTAAAGCCGATACATTAGCTGGCGAACCAATTTTACAAAAACTGACTCATGCACCTGGCAATGATGCGGCCATTGGCGGCTTAAAAGTAGTGACTGAAAACGGCTGGTTTGCAGCACGTCCTTCTGGTACTGAAGATATTTATAAAATTTATCTTGAGTCTTTCAAAGGTGAAGAGCATTTAGCACTACTAGAAAAAGAAGCGAAGCAATTAGTTGATTCTGTGATCAGCTAACACGGCTTACACTATTTAAAAACGGCTGATTTATTCAGCCGTTTTTGTTTGTATCTCTCACACTATAAAAGGGCTTATCATGTTAGCCAAACCAGATTATTTAAATGAACTAATAAATAGCGGCGACTTTTTAACACTCAGTCGCGACAATGAATGGCATTTAGAGGCAAGTGAATTCACGCTAGTAAATGGAACGCGCGTAACCGTTCACGATACAGGCGTTATTGAATTTCAACCACAGGGCACAACAACAAAAGATGTTGTGCTTTCAAGCGCTGTACACGGTAACGAAACCGCACCTATAGAAATATGTGACGAGCTAATAAAAACCATAATAAAAGGTGAGCTTGCATTAAATCAGCGTGTGCTCTTTATATTTGGTAATCCAAAATCAATAAATATTGGCCTGCGTTTTGTAGAAGAAAACCTAAACCGTTTGTTTAACGGCCACCACACTGTTGAGGGTGTGCCAATGAATGATGAGCGCAAACGCGCTGCAAACCTAGAAGAGTATGTAACTGACTTTTTTGCACGGGGCGAGCAAGGCAGTGCACGTTATCATTATGATTTACATACTGCTATACGTGGCTCAAAAAATGAAAAATTTGCTGTGTATCCTTATCTTCATGGTAAACCATGGAAAAAATCGCAGTTACAATTTTTACTTAGCTGCGGTGTAAATACCGTATTGATGATGAAATCACCGGCAACTACATTCAGTTACTATTCTTCGTTTGTTCATGGCGCTGATTCATTCACCGTTGAACTGGGTCAAGTTAAACCGTTTGGTGAAAACGACATGGTTCGCTTTGCAAAAACCAAGCAAACGCTAACTGCATTAATTAGCCAAAAAGAAGTGCAATACCCTCAATTTAATGCAAGTGACTTTGAGCTGTTTGCCGTGCATCGCACAATTAATAGAACGCAGCAGGACTTTAGCTTTCCGTTTTCTGATGATGCAGAAAATTTCACAGGGTTTGCTAAAGGTGAGTTGCTAGCAACAGACGGCGATACCCCTTATTATGCCGATGTGGAAGGGGAAGCTATTATTTTTCCAAATGCGCACGTTGCGCTTGGGCAAAGGGCACTGCTTACCGTTATTCCTATGCAAGTAGATAGTAATTTCGTCTAATAAAACTCATCAGACCACTCGCCTTGAATATTTAACTGTATGTTTTTATTAGTTTAATAAATGCGTACAGTTAACTTTCCATATTTTTAATCGTATTTTACTTTTGTTTCGTCTTACACTTGTTGAATAACATCTTACGTTAACGTAAGGTGGTGGCAGCTTTAATTAAATACAGCGCAGATGCTGCAAAGTTTATTCGCAAGCCTCACCCATAATAAAAACTTAAAAGGGGCGCTGTATCACAGACAACAAGAGAAGGTAGGTTATGAGTAATCCAAATAACGTATCGCTGAATATTAACCACGACCTCGAGTTTATAGACGGTCATGCGCTAACTATTCCAACCCTTAGTATTTTAACTGAGGACGGCGACATTCATCCTAGTGCTACCGCACCGACTATTTCTAAACACACAGCGATTAAATTATACGAAACAATGCGTTTTATTCGCCTACTCGATGAGCGGATGCAAGGCGCGCAGCGCCAAGGCCGCGTAAGCTTTTATATGCAATGTTTAGGTGAAGAAGCCGCTGTTACTGCTTCTGCTGCCGCACTTGATCAAGATGACATGATTATGGCGCAATACCGCGAGCAAGCCGCTTTGCATTACCGTGGATTTACGCTTGACCAATTTATGAATCAAATGTTTTCTAATGAGTTAGATTTAGGAAAAGGGCGCCAAATGCCGATTCATTATGGTTCAAAAGAACTAAATTATATGACCATATCATCGCCCCTCGGTACGCAAATTCCTCAAGCTACAGGGTATGCCTACGGGCAAAAAGTAAAACACATTGACGCAAAAACCGGCGAGCTTGCAAGCACCATTGATAATGTGACGATTTGTTACTTTGGTGAGGGTGCAGCATCTGAAGGTGATTTTCATGCGGGTTTAAATATGGCTGCGGTACACAAAGCCCCTGTTATATTTTTTGCACGTAATAACGGGTATGCAATATCAACACCTGCAGATGAGCAATTTAAAGGCGATGGTATAGCATCGCGAGGCGTAGGGTATGGCATTAAAACCATACGTGTTGATGGCTCAGATGCATTAGCCGTGTTTGCAGCAACACAACAGGCCCGCGAAATTGCAGCAACGCAGGGCGAGCCGGTATTAATTGAGTCAATAGCGTACAGATTAGGTGCTCACTCAACCTCAGATGATCCAAGTGGTTACCGCTCAAAAGATGAAGAGGCCACGCATAAAGTTTGCCCAATTGATAAATTTAAAAAATGGTTGATCAAACAAGAGTGGTTAAACGAAGAGGACGATGCTAAAGCGAAAGACACTATTCGTGAAGATATTTTAGCCGCCCTTAAACGTGCTGAAAAAGTGCAAAAGCCAGCGCTTGAAGAGCTAATATCAGATGTTTACGATACGCCAATTCCCTCACTTGAGCGCCAATATAACGATTTAAAAGCACATATAAAGCAGCACCCAGATGCGTACCCAATCACAGCAGGGAGAATTAAGTAATGGCTAAAATGAACATGCTACACGCAATTAATTCTGCACTCGATATCACCATGAATGAGCACCCTCAGGCGTGTATTTTTGGTGAAGATGTTGGCTATTTTGGTGGTGTTTTTAGAGCGACCTCAGGTTTGCAAGAAAAGTACGGTAAACACCGCGTATTTAACACACCGCTTACAGAGCAAGGTATTTTAGGTTTTGCCAATGGCTTAGCCGCGTTTGGCGCACCTGCACTTGCTGAAATACAATTTGCTGATTATATTTTTCCGGCATTTGACCAAATAGTTAATGAGTCTGCCAAGTTTAGATACCGCAGTGGTAATGAATTTAACGTGGGCAATTTAACGATTCGCACCCCGTATGGTGGCGGTATTGCGGGGGGCTTATATCACTCACAATCGCCAGAGGCATACTTTGCCCATACGCCAGGGCTAAAAATAGTGGTACCGCGAAACCCTTACCAAGCAAAAGGGTTACTAAGAGCAAGTATTAAAGACGATAACCCCGTTATTTTTTTCGAGCCTAAACGTTTATACCGCGCTTCTACCGGCGAAGTACCAGAGGATGATTACACCATTGAGCTGGGTAAAGCCGAAGTAGTACAAGAAGGTACAGATATCACTGTACTTGCGTGGGGCGCGCAAATGGAAATTGTTGAAAACGCAGCAAAACAAGCCAATGAACAAGGCATTAGTTGTGAGGTGATTGACCTTAGAAGCATATTACCTTGGGATGTTGAGACAATTGCTAAGTCGGTCACTAAAACAGGACGTTTAGTGATAAGCCACGAAGCGCCTATTACCAATGGCTTTGGTGCCGAAATTGCGGCGACTATTCAGCAAGAGTGCTTTTTACACCTTGAGTCACCTATTATGCGAGTATGTGGGTTAGATACACCTTACCCATTAGCACTTGAAAAAGAATATGTGCCTGATGAGCTAAAAGTAATGGCCGCAATTAAACGATCAATGGATTTTTAGGGGATACCATGGCTAAAGATTTTATATTACCCGATATTGGTGAAGGCATTGTTGAGTGCGAAGTGGTTGAATGGCTAATACAAGAGGGTGACACAGTAAAAGAAGATCAACCCATTTGTGACGTGATGACCGATAAAGCCCTGGTGCAAATTCCGGCTGTGCACGATGGCGTAATCACTAAATTGTATTATCAAAAAGGGGAGATAGCGCAGGTTCATGCCCCCTTGTTTGCTATGAATGTAGCCGATGAGCAAAGCCAAAGCGATGAAACACACACAGAACAAGTGCAAAATACACAAAGCGACAACGCATCGTCAGAGCATTTAGAGGATTTTATTCTTCCAGATATTGGTGAGGGGATTGTTGAGTGTGAAATTGTTGATTGGCTAGTGGCCGAAGGTGATGAAATACAAGAAGATCAGGCTGTGTGTGATGTAATGACCGACAAAGCTCTTGTACAAATTCCGGCTAAATACACAGGTACAGTGCAAAAACTTTACTATCAAAAAGGTGAAATTGCTCAGGTACATAGCCCGTTATTTCAAATGAGCATAGCCGGAAGTACAGCTAAACCCAATGTAGATGTAAACGACGCCGTTGTAAAAGCACAAAGTAAAGCGGCAGATAAATCTATAGCAACGCAGCAAACAACAGCAAATAAAGTTGTTAATAAAAAAGCGGTTGCCTCTCCAGCTGTAAGGCGCAAAGCGCGAGAGCTTGATGTTGATTTAACGTGCGTACCGGGCAGCGGTAAAAATGGCCGCATTTATAAACAAGACATAGAAGAATTTATTAAAGGTGAGGTACCTAACACAATAGATACATCACCACTTAGCAGTGCTACTACTAAAAACAGCGTTACTCAAAATAAAGAGCCACAATCGCCACAAACACAAAACGGTGGTATGCGAGCAGAGCCAATTAAAGGCATTAAAGCGGCTATGGCAAAGCAAATGATGGCCTCGGTCTCTACAATCCCTCACTTTACCTTTAGTGACGAGATAGACTTAACGCAATTAATTGCCCTGCGAGCGAGTTTAAAAGAGCAGTATAAAGCGCAAGGTGTAAAGCTCACTATGATGCCATTTTTTATCAAAGCGTTATCACTTGCGATGAAAGAGTACCCAGTGCTTAATTCTAAAGTAAATGATGATTGCACTGAGCTTACCTACTTTGACGATCATAATATTGGGGTAGCAGTGGATTCAAAAGTGGGTTTGCTAGTGCCTAATATTAAATCGTGCCAATCTAAGAGTATTGTTGAAGTTGCAAACAGTTTAACAAGCCTAACTGATGCAGCACGCGAGGGACGAGTAGCGCCAGATGACTTAAAAGGGGGCACCATTAGCATTTCAAATATTGGGGCAATTGGCGGCACTATTGCGACCCCGATTATTAATAAGCCAGAAGTTGCTATTGTAGCATTAGGGAAGTTACAACACTTACCGCGCTTTGATGAAAGCGGGCAAGTTGTGAGTAAAGCTATTATGCAAGTGAGTTGGTCTGGCGATCACCGTGTTATTGATGGCGGTACAATTGCGCGCTTTAATAACTTGTGGAAATCATATTTAGAAAACCCATCGGCAATGATGATGGCTATGAGTTAATAATTAAACTTATAAAAAAACCAGCAATTTGCTGGTTTTTTGTTTTAAAGCGCGGTGTTTTTAATTAAGATACAAATGTTACTAAAAGGTAATAAAACAAACCCGCTAGGGAATATAAAAACTAACACTAAGGAATTGTAATGGAACATTATATGAACGCGCTGCGTAGCTACGCAGATTTTTCAGGACGTAATCGCCGTAAAGCATTTTGGATGTTTTACTTAATAAATTTATTAATCAGCATAGTACTAGGTGTTGTTGATGAGCTAATGGGCGTAGCTGTAATTGGTACTATCTATAGCTTGGCACTGTTAATTCCTCAATTAAGCGCAGGTGCACGCCGTTTACACGATACAGGCCGCTCTGGCTGGTGGCAGCTACTTTGGTTAGTGCCAATCATTGGCTGGATTGTTATAATTGTATTCCTTGCGCAAGACTCACATGAAGGTGAGAACGATTATGGCCCAAATCCAAAAGAGTTAGCGGCTGAACCTGTTTCTGTATAAATAATAAGCTAATATTAAAAAAGCTCAGCAATTGCTGAGCTTTTTTGTACTTATGATTTTTTAAACTGTTAACTTAAAAAGTAAAGCCCGTAACCAACAACTAAAGCAGGTATAGAGGTATACAAGGTAGCAATTACAGCCGCTTTTGGCGCCATTGCAATAGCAGGAAACAACGCATCGCCATCATTTGAAATCGCATTAGCAGCTAATGCACTAAAAGGAATAATGCCCTGTATATAAAGCGTGGTTACAATTATTTGTGGCCCACAGCCAGGTAAAAAACCAATGACGACTGCAATTAACGGTGCTAAATAGGCGTAGTGCATAAACCAGGTTTTTAAATCAAGGCCTACCACACTGACTAATATTTCAAACAGCATGAACGAAGCCACCACCCAAGCAGTTACAAAATGGGTATCTTGTAATACTTTTATAAGCTTTGAAGGCGGATTACATTCATCGTCTTCAGAGGTTACTTCTTTATAGCTTTCGCCTTTAGAAGAGTAGGCCCAAATAACAACCGTAAACAGTGCCATTGCTGCACCAAATAAGCTAATACCGGTGCTGGTATATTGACCAAATTGATTAAAGTCCACATTAAATGCAATTAAAAACGCAATGATTAAACTTGGAATAATGGCAAACATCCACACAGGTTTGCTAATTTTTATTATTTTAGTGGGCAAAACTTTTACTTGGTGTTTTTGCTCTTGTGCGCTGGGACGTAAAAAATCAGGTTTGTGAATTGCATTAACTATTAATCCACACAGTGTGCCTACCACTAAACCTATAGCCATTATTGTTAAACCTTCAGTAGGGCGCGTAGCAAGCAGTAAAAAAGCAGCATCTCCCATCGTGGCGGTAAGTACAGCAACAATAGCCCCAAAGCTTGCTTGGCCTTTAGTGTATTGAGTAACCACAATAATTGCACCACCACAGCCGGGTAAAGCGCCAAGAACGGATGCAAACAGCACTTCAAGCGATTTAGATTTAGCGCTTAAGTAGCTCATTTCTAATTGAGGGATATGTTCTATTGCGTAGTAGTAAATAAGTAACGTAGCCGCTACAAATACACTAACCTGAAAAAACGCATCACTGAGAGCAGTAATGGTTATTTCGCGAAGACTAGGAACAGCTAAACATACCAATAAAAAAAGTGGTAGGAGTAAGCGTTTATTTTGGCTAACAAACCGTTTGGAAGCTGGCGTAATAAATCCTATTTGAGAGAGTAAAATCATAAGTGTGCCCCAGTTTTATTTTAACTAGGACACACTGTATACATTTTGCAAATGATAATCAATATCATTTGCATCTATTTAAATCGATAGCTCAGTTTGAGTTTTTCGATGGTAAATAACCTACGCTCAGGCGAATTACATTATTTGCGTTGAAACTCTGAGTTTTCGTACCATGCTGGCCATTGTGCTTGCTCAGAAATATCAAAGCCTACTTTATAAAACAACTGTAAGTCTTGCACCGCACCCGATAAATCCCACTCATCGCGGTATCTATCACAGGGTTGATGGTAGCAACCACGTAGCACTAAGCTCATACGTTTACGATAATTTGCTGTATCCTCATCAGCAGCAACAGTACCGCCGCCTGCATACATAGCCGGAATCCCCATGTTTGCAAATGCAAAATGATCAGAGCGGTAATAACCACCTGAAGATGGTTTAGGGTCGCCCGCTATTGTTCTACCTTGCTCTTTTGCTGCTTTGGCTAGTAGGTCGTCCATTTGCGACTTACCTAAACCTACTACGTTCATGTCTTTTACTTTACCTAATAAGTTTAGGCTATCCATGTTTATATTGGCGACTGTTTTATCGGCAGCAATAACTGGGTTAGCAGCGTAGTATTTAGATCCAAGTAAGCCTTGCTCTTCAGCCGTAACAGCTAAAAATGTCATTGAGCGAGTAGGGTGCTTTGGCAGCTTAGTAAATGCCTCTGCAACCTCAATTAGCCCCGCAGTGCCTGTGGCGTTATCGTGTGCCCCATTATAAATTTGGTCGCCCTTACGGGTTGTATCTGTACCTAGGTGATCCCAATGCGCTGAATAAATAACATGTTCATCCGCTTTTTCGCTACCCGGCAACGTGGCAATAAAGTTATACGACACCGATTTTTTAATTGTATTTTTAACATTAACCGATGCAGTTAAATCGCCCATGTCAACGTTATACGCACCTTTAGCTGCATTGGCTTTTGCAGTCTCAAAATCCAGACCCGCTTTAGCAAATAACTCTTTTGCTACTTCAGTGGTCACCCAGCCTTCAACCGCAACGCGGTCCATATTGTTGTTCTCTTTTTGAAAACCAAACTGCTCACCGCTCCATGAATTTTCAACCACTGACCACGGGTATGATGCAGGGGCTGTTTCGTGAATGATGATAGCACCGGCTGCACCTTGACGACTCGCTTCTTCATATTTATAAGTCCAACGGCCGTAGTAGGTCATTGCATCGCCGGTAAATAACGCAGGATCTTTTGTAGCAAAACCCGGATCGTTAACAAGCATTACAACAGTTTTGCCTTTTACGTCTAGGCCTTCGTAATCGTTCCAGTTATATTCAGGGGCATTTACACCGTAACCTACGAAGACAAGCTCTGAATTTTCAATCCCTTCTTGTGCGCTAATGCGGCTACTGCCCATAACCATATCTTTTTTGTATTGATAATCTTTACCACCAATACTTAATACCATATTTGAATCAGCTTCTAATGAAACAAGCGGCACTTCTTGTAAAAAGCTATCACCATTACCGGGTTCAAACCCTAATGCTTTAAATTGAGTGGTCAGATAATCAAGCGTTAACTTTTCACCTTCAGATGAAGGCGCTCTACCGCCAAATTCATCAGAGGCAAGCACTTTAATGTGCGCTGCAAGTTCATCTGCTTTAATACTGTTGTAACCATTTGTTACATCGGTAGGTGTAATACTTGTTGTTGCACAGCCAGCTAACACAGCGCCAGCAATCAGTGTGAGAGAGAAATATCGTTTCATAGTAGCTCTATTCTTGTTCTAAGATCTGATTAGTATATTAACTTCTATTAATTAGAACCAGTTTTTGCGGTAAACTGCCCGCAAATTAACAGCATAAATTGTTAAAGGTATAAATGAAGCGCTTTACTCCGCCCGAGCAATGGCAAGTTAGTAGTTTGAAAAGCGGTGCGTTTGAGCACTTACGAACACTGTTTAATATTGATAAACAAACTGATTGGCCAACCCCTGACTGGTTCACTGTGTATTTGAATGCCATTAATGCTAATAACCTCCCAATAACGTTTGAAGACGATGCAAACGTTGATTTTGGTGAGCGCTATTACGAGCAAGTCATTTTTGAAACTGGCGTAGTGCCAACACGCAGTAAAAATTGGCACGACTTATTTGGTGGCTTTATTTGGTGTTTGTTTCCAAAAACCAAGGCGCTTATTAATCAGCGTCACGTACAAGAAATAGCGCAGCATGGCTTAAAGCAACGTACTAAACATCGTAATGCACTCACATTATTTGACGAGTGCGGCGTGGTGCTTGCCATTAGTGATACTAAGTGGCAAACACTTTTAACAGAGCACCAATGGAAAACGGCATTTATAACTCACCGAGAAGAGTGGGGCAAAACAATACAACCTTTTATGTTTGGCCACGCTAATTATGAAATGCTCACAAAACCCTATATTGGTTTAACGGGTAAAGCGTTATTTGTAAGTGTACCGGATGAAATATTTTGTAAAGATTTAGTTACTCAACATCAGTACCTAGACCAAGTACTTTATGAGAAGATAAAAATAGAGCATTGCTTAGCCGATAACAAACAGCTTTCTCCATTGCCATTATTAGGTGTACCAGGATGGCATGACGCAAATGAGAATGAATCGTTCTATGATAATACCGATTACTTTAGAGCTAAACGAAGGATACGAAAATGATAGAAGTCGCAGGGCTTAAAAAAAAGTTTAAGTTAACCAAGGATCATAAAAAAAATAAAGTTGATGATATAGACCCGCGTGAAGATAAAGATTTTTTTCATTCAGTAAGAGATGTCAGCTTTCAATGTGCAAAAGGTGAAGTGTTAGGGTTACTTGGCCCTAATGGCGCGGGTAAAACTACTACATTGCGTATGCTCTCAACTGCACTTAAGCCCGATGAAGGCACAATAACTATTGCCGGCAACGACATAATTAAAAAGCCGTTAGTAGGGCGCAAGTCTATTGGTTTTTTATCCGGTTCAACTGGTTTGTATGGTCGCCTGACCGTTAAAGAAAATATTGAATACTTTGCAAAGCTTCATGGAATGAACAAAGAGCAAATAGCGGCTCGTTGTGAAGAACTTTTTACTTTGCTCGACATGCATAAATTTATTGATAAACGTGCAGAAAACCTATCTACCGGCATGAAGCAAAAAGCCAATATTGCCCGTGCTGTGGTACATCACCCAGAAGTGGTGGTACTCGATGAGCCAACCACAGGCCTTGATATCATGACCACACAAACGGTTATAAACTTTATTAAAGGCTTAAAGGCGCAAGGCACGCCTGTTATTTTTTCAACGCACCATTTAGATGAAGTAGCCCTTTTATGTGACCGTGTTGCGGTAATTAATGAAGGCGTAAGCTGCTTTGATGGCACGCTTGCTGAATTCAAACAGGCAGGTAATAGTGAAGAGCTAAACCAAGCGTTTATGAACATATTAACGGAGAAACACGATGTTTGAAGTTTTTAAAAAGGAATTAACAGAACTCTTACGCGATAAAAAAACCTTGTTGTTTGTAGTCGCTCTACCCGTTGCGGTATTTCCCTTATTATTTGCCGTTATGGCGTTTATTAGCTCTCAAGCGGCACTCGATGCTGAACAAAAGGTACATACCTACGCCATTATTAATGGCGACTACGCGCCAGAGTTTACCGAAAAAGTGTTTTATCATAAAAGCTTTGAACTTTATAAAGGTGCTAAAACCTTTAATAGCATTGAAGAGCTAAAAGAAGGGGTAATCGCAGGTGATATAGACATGGGTATATATTTACCCACTAACGCTAAACAAGCCTTAAATGATGCCCAGCAAAGTAAGTGGGAAGTGGTATTTAATGATGCTAAATCTATCAACTTTTTATTTCAGCGTGTAAAAGAGCTCGCCAAAGAATATAGCGATGCATTACAAACAGAAAAATTAATCAGTTTTGGTATTGAAAAAGAAGCCCATTTAGCACTTTTAACCCCTATTGAAGTAGTTAAGGTTGATACCGCCGATAAACGTGAAAACTTAGGTGAAAAACTAGGTGGCTTTTTGCCCTACCTACTGATTCCTATAGTTCTTATGGGCGCTACGTACCCAGCAATAGATTTAGGTGCAGGTGAAAAAGAGCGCGGTACATTAGAAACCTTATTGCTTACACCTATTACGCGTACCGAGCTGGTACTAGGCAAATTTATAACCTTACTGACAACCTCAATTGCATCAACAACTATAACTGTACTCAGTATGGGCGGGTGGATAGCCGTAGCCCTTGCATTTGCAGACCTAGAAGTAATTAAAACAGCATTTAGCACATTAGCGGTAAGTGATTTATTAATGATTTTTGTATTGTTATTACCTATTGCCGCGATATTCTCAGCATTGGCGTTAGCAATATCTATTTATGCTCGTACATTTAAAGAAGCACAAAACTACATGGCACCATTAAGTATGGGGGTGTTTTTTCCCATCATTGTATCCATTATGCCTAATGTAGAGCTAACAGCTAAAACTGCTTTTATTCCTGTTACTAATGTAGCTCTCGCAATTAAAGAAATTGTTAAAGGCACGGTAGATTACACCCTTGTAGGCTTAATATTTTTAGCAACAGCTATTATAGCCGGCGCGTTACTTACCTTTTGTGTTAAGTGGTTTAACCGCGAAGACGTTCTTTTCAGATAAAATTGTTAATTATAAAAAGCACCACTGTATTGGTGCTTTTTTGTTTCTTAAGCTACTTCTTTCAAAGCAGTTTGTATTAAGTCGTTAAATAGTTTAAGGTTATGGGCTGAATTATGGAACACAAAACAAGGATGGATTCTTGAAAATACCCCTCATTTACTTTTCACTATTGAGCGTAAGCAGTGCTTTTAGTTTGCTAAGTTATACAATTCCCGCTCAAGCAAAAACAATTCAATCGCCACCACCTGTAGGCACGTGGCAAAATAATGATGAAGACGCTGACGGTGTGCCTGATGAGCAGGACGATTATCCGTTTGATGTAAACTTAGTTAAAGCAAAGTACTATCAAGAAACGGAATTAAACGACAATTTAGCCAAAGCAGAAAACTTGACTTCAGAGATCCCATACTTTGTTTCAGGTGTAGTGCAGCATACAGCTGATTTAGATTTATTTAAATTTACAACAAATAAAGCAGAACGTGTATCTGTTGTACTAAACACGACAAACACAATTTTCAGACCAAACATTTTTATACTCAATTCAGATGGTTCGTCGGTAGAAAAAATAAAATCAAACTTTACTGCTATTGGAAATATTGGTGCCGCTGCTAATTTTACGCTTCCTGCTGCAGATACTTATTACTTAGCTATTACTGATGTTGATGCGCGAGGGAATACTGATTTTACATATAAAGCAAAACTCTTTTTTGATGTAGATATAGATTACATAGATGATGGTCTAGAGTCAGCTTTTGGATTAATTGTTAACGATATAGATTCAGATAGAGATAGAATTTTTGACGGTACAGAATTTTATGTTTATTTAGATGGTAATACATATTCACACGATGTTGACTTGGATGGTATTCCTAATTGGTTGGATGACGATAGTGATGCAGACGGTATACCAGATAAAATTGAAGGCATTTCAGATCAAGATCAAGATGGTTTGGGTAACTTTGTAGACGTTGACTCAGATGGCAATGGCAATCTCGATAAAAATGAACTTAAGGATATTCTTACTTCTTTTCCAGCCGATACTGATGGTGACAGAGTACCAAATTACGCCGATGTTGATGACGATAACGACGGGTTACTTGATGGAAATGACGCTGAACCATTAAAAATAGTTGATTCAACTTTCCCTGGCGAAGCTGATTATAAAGATATAAGTACTGTAGATTATATTTTTAAGGGCGATTCGTATAATGGGCTTTTTGTAGAGAATGGGACGCACAAAATAAAGGGTAGAGGACTTGAAACCGAGGGCATACTCGTATTCAAACGAACTAATAATTTACCACCTATCAATAAAAAAGTATCATCATTGCTAGATGTTCCCTTTGTGCTGCCTGAGCATACCCAATCTATGTATTTTTTTGCTAAGGGTAAACGTTCCAATTCAATTAATGTGATTAAATCAAACCGTAACCTTCCATTAATATTAAAACCAGAACTTGATTACTATTCGGTGGGTGACACCTTAAGTCTATCGGGACAACATTTTTCTGATGATACGCTTGTTTTTATTGATAATATAAAAACTAAACCTTCAATTATAAATACCGAAAAGTTGACCTTTGTTGTTCCTGACGGCGTCAGATCTCAAGCTAAATTAACAGCCAAAACAACTTATGGTACAAGTAATACAGTCACAGTTAAAATTGGTGATGAAGTACTTTTAGATTACAGCCAATTGAACATACCCAATAAGATATTAGCACCATTATTAGTTACTTCTTTAAAATCACCGATAAATCAAGAAGAGCAGCTTGGTGATGATTTAAACGTTAATTATATTTTTGGCGGTGATAGTGATGTTGTTATGGCGCTTTATATTGACGAGAACAAAGAGCCCTATGAATTTATTAATACTATGGTTTTTCAATCAGATAAAAATATTTTGATTACGCCAATTCATATAGCAGCATCTTCTGTATGGTATAGCGGTGCTTTAGGTAACAATATAGAACAAATTAATTGGAAAGAAGAGTTTAACGCGCTTAGTTCTAACGAAGACGTTAAAGTATTTGCCAACTTTATTGAAGCAAATTTAAGTAACCCTCGTTATATTGATGATAATTCAGCCAAGTACCGCTCACTTTTAAATAAAGCAATAGCGAGTTCAAAAGACTCAATATCAAACTGATAAGCAGCATCAATAAGTTATTTATTTTCAAACAGTAAAAACCAAAACTTAGTTAAGGATAATTATGAAACTCTATAAATTATTACCATTGTTTTTATTTTTTTCTTACTCCGCGAGTGCGGTACCCGATAAAGATTTTTTTGTTCAAAAGTGCTACGACAATGCTATAAAAATTGTGAACAAGGATTTTGATTCATATATAAAGGACTTTCACCCCAATGCTGAAGCTAAAGAAAAAGCTAAAAAGTACTTAAATAAAATGTTTTTAAAAAAAGCAGATAAGTATAATGAGTCTATTAAAACAGCAGGTTATGAACCTGAAGAATTCATAATTATAAATGAAAATGAAAATAACTTTTTGTTTGATATAGAAAAAAAAGTTCAAGTGGGAATTGGCTTTTTAAATATAAAAACTGGCCGTTCTTATTTTCTTTGTGAGTTTGGTTTGGATAAAGATACAAAAAAATGGTATAAAACGAGCATTTAATAAAAGTAGTCATTAAGCACCTTATTTACTGAAAGCTTAATAAATAAGGTGCTTTTTAATTGGTACAAGTTTTAATTTTAAAAGGAGCAGTATGCGCAATATAGTGATTACCGTCAGTTTAGTTTTATTAACGGGTTGCACCAATGGCGAAATTAAAATGACCTCGTTTAAAAAGTTTAAACCAGCTGATGATAAAGGTCACCCTTTCCATAGTGTGTTTTTTAATATCGAAGGAAATAATAAACAAGAATACTGTGAAATAAGTTTCCCCGGTAAAATCCTTGAAAACAAAGCGGAGATCGATGGCCCAGGTATTAACAACTTAATGATTGGGTGTTCGTTTGATGGCTATAAAAATGTAGGCATGCCAATAACATCAGAGTACTTTAATACAACACTTAAATTTATTGGTGGAAATAAAGCCACGCTTAATTTTCATGGTGAATTAGTGGCGGATCATGGTGTAAGTTATGAAGCAAGAACTGTTGGCCCTGTAGAGTTTGAATATTCATTGTAAATTGGTTAGCTAAATAGTTTTTACTGCATCGCAATACGCTAGAAGAAGGAACCTTTAAAACGTGAAAGATTCACTCTCGCACTATATATATAACAATGTAAAAAACATGCCTGTTTTTGCACATAATGATAATTATAAACTAAAAAATACGGGGCGCTGGCCACAAAAAACAACAAAACAGTGGTTGATGTTTTTTGTAATAAATACACTTGTTGCCGTTATTTTTGGATTAATCGGCATAGACCTTACCCCCAATAAATATCCTACCTATTCAGATCCACAACTAATCCAATCAATAGTTTTAAATTTATTACTCATAAATACAATCCGCTTTGTTATATGGGTTAACCATAGTATTAAATGTGCCAAAGATTTAACCGTAGATAAACACACAGGCTGTGTAGAACCCATTGAATTAACTAAGCCGGTTAAAGTAACGGTAAAAGCATTTCCGACTAAAAGTACTGAGTTTAAAATTATTACCGGAGCGGTAATTGAATACCAGAACAATAAAAAACAGGCTTTTAATCGCTTATCGATATTACAGCTTCCTGAGTTTGTAGATTGGTTAAAAGAGAAGCATGGTGTAAGTATTGATTTCAAAACTTCATTAATTACAAAATTCCCACTGTATTTTTTATTGTTAATCATTTTTTGCTTGATGATTTTGTTATTTTTTATCTAACCCTATCACAAGGGATTTCTGATTTTATAAAAGAGGCTTTATGGACTTTTTGTGTAATAAATTTAGGCGATTAACTAACTCATATAACGCGGATGAACGCCTTGAGAAAGATAGTAAGGCCGATTTAACAACGTACCCTTTATTAAATAACTTTACTAAAAAACAACTCTACCTACACAGTGTAGTAGCTTACATTGTTGGGTTTTTATTAACCTGTTTTTTTATAAGTGAAGGTAGGGTGTACGATACTAATAATAGGCCTGAATATGTTGTACTTTATTTTACCGGCTTTTACTTTGCTGTTTTAATCGCGTTTCTGTTTTTTAAACGTGGCAACAAACAATCAATTACTCTGTATCAAGACTATTTTGAATTTAAAGGCACTGGTAGTGTAAATAAAAAGTTTTACTATCGGGATATTGAAGAAATAACCGTGGGTAAATTTGATTACACCATAGTAAAGCGTATTCGTGGAACGGTTAGTCGCCATGAAAATATTAAACTCCCATTTTTTACTCATGCTACATTTTTATTTACTAATAAAGACACGCTGACAATTAATCGAATAAACCTTTTTATGCTGCCTGAAATAATAGAAGTAATGGTCAAAAGAACAGCTGTTGAAGTATCTTATTTATTTCCACCAGTCATTAAGGCTATAGCAATTATGTTTGCAGCACTTTTTGTAACTGTACTTACAAGTATTGTTATTGTTCAAACATACTTAATTTGATAGCTGTTAATTGATATTTTAACTTTGTTAAATTGGCGTAGCGGTTAAAAATAATGAAACACAAGGAATAAATGTGAAAAATAAAACATTAATAACGGCCATAGTAGGGTGCTTATTTAGTGCATCAACTGTTGCAATGGAGCGTTTTCATGGAGTTGAAGATGGTTCAGATGAAAATTTAAAATCAGTATGTAAAGATTATATGGTAAACAGTTATTTAAAAAATGATCCCGCACTGTTTTTTTATTTATTACCTGAATCAGTAAAAAATATGGAAGATAAAATTGAGAAAAGCTGGTTTGATGACCATACCAAAAAGTTTGGTGACGAGCCAATCACTGAGTATGAATTTTTAGAGATCAGTAATAATATAGAAAAAGGAGCTTACAAAGGAAAAGCCACAAAAACTATTAGGCTTGAATTTAAAGCTGGGAAAATGGATAAAACTAAAAGAAGCCTCTGTTATTTTAAGCAATCAGAAAATGGCCGTTGGTATTTAGGTCAAAAACCTTAAACTCAATAAGGAAGGCTTAGCCTTCCTTTTTCATCATTAAAAATTCATTTGTCGTGTTGGTGTATCAATGAGTTATAAATTACAAAAACAAAGTAATGAGCAGCTAATATTTACAGATAATGGCGGAGTCTCAGGGGTTATATTTCACTTTTTGTTAATGTGCTTAGGCGCATGGCTAATTTATATTAGTGTTATAGGTATATATGAAACAGGCGAGCTAGTTTGGTCCAGTATAATAATTTTATTGGGTTTGGTGCTGTGCACGCCGGTATTAAAAGTCAATAAAGTAATACTAAGCGCTAAAAATAAAGATATTGTCAGTACACGCTCTTGGCTTGGCTTTGTTACTAAAAAAAAGCATATTATTAATTCACAGTTATCCCTTGTTGAAGTAAGTGGCTTTACAACCGGTGAGTTTGAAAAATTCTTTGATCCAGAAAAGCCAGTACTAGAACATTTTTCAATGAAGTTTTTTAGTTATCCAGAGCTCACAATGAACGTTGCGACACTTTCAGATATTTTAAAATCAGTTGCTTTTTTAGAGGCGCATTTTGATACTGATTTGGCGTTGGTTGCTGGTAATCGTAGGCATAAATTAAGTATTGATGGATTAAAAACTAAAAGCACAGAGTCAGCTGATATTCCTAATGACCGTTACTTTAAACAAAGTAACGGTGGTGAGTTAATAATAACTGCCAGACCCGTTACATCACCGCAATTTTGCTCGCTCTTAATGCTAATTTGGTTGTTTACATTATTTACTATTTGGTTTTTATTTAACCATGCAGACCTTGTAGGAGCTCAATATTTACCAGCCGCTCTACAGTCAGTTTTATCGGTAGTACTCATTGTGTTAGGGGGTTATTTAAGTATGTTAGTTATGGGCCGTAAGCGGTTTAACGTAAGCAATGGCGATTTAATAGTTAAAGCTACTGGGGTCAAAAACAAAGTTATAAAGCTAGACGATGTGTGGGGCGCTGCCAAAGTCGCGCGAAGGACTTACCTGCTAACTAAATCTGGCACGATTTGTTTAGGTTATAACTTACCAAGAAAATACAGTATCGCCATACATGATTGGTTTGCAAAATCTATCAATAACTAGGTGCCTATAGATATGTAAGTTTGAATGGTTGTATTAAATTAGGTACGATGACATCATAAACTAAAAAAGAATAAATTTTAGGCAAATAATTGTTACTTTAGCGGACTAATCAACAAGGATGGATTCTTGAAAATACCTCTATTTTATATCTCATTACTAAGCGTAAGCTGTGCTGTTAGCTCTCTAACATATACAACACACGTCCACGCAAAAACAGTCCAATCGTCATCGCATGTAGGCACGTGGAAAAACAAAGATGAAGACGGCGATGGCGTGTCTGATGAAAAGGATGTTAGCCCTTTCAATAGCGAGCTAAGTCAATGGACTACCTACGAGGATCTTGAGCCAAATAATTCTCATATTAGTGCTAATAATGAAAATAATTTATTACCTTTATTGGCTCAGGGTATTATCAGTCAAAAAGAAGATAAAGACACATTTCGTTTTAATATTGAAGAACCAACGGTTATAAGCGTAGTTATTCATGCAACCGATCCTAACTTCACCCCACGAGCATTTATTTTAGGTAAAGATAATGCTTCATTACAAGCTTATAAGGATATTTCACCGTCGTTTGGGCAGTTGAGATTTGTTGCTTCGTATCAAATTCGTGAACCTGGCAATTATCATTTGTCTTTGTCTGATGAGCATTACCGCGGGCAGCAGTCTTATAGTTATGATGTTAGCGTTTTCGAAGATTTGAATGTTAATGGCATTGCTGATTTTACTGAAGCCGCGCTTGGTATGAGTAACCTAAATAAAAGCGACAAAGATAACGATGGCGCTAAGGATGCGGCTGAATATTATATTTATAAGCATAACCGTGTTTTTGCCCAAGATATAGATAATGACGGTATTCCAAATTGGGAGGATACTGACTCAGATGGAGATGGGATATTAGATGAGCGCGAAGGAATAAAAGATAATGACTCAGATGGATTACTGTCTCGTTTTGATACAGATTCAGATAACGATGGCGTACTTGATGAAACTTTTGCTACAAATGGCAGATTAAAAGACAGTGATTTTGACGGTGAGCCAGATTACAGAGATATTGATGATGACGGTGATTTAGTCATAGATTCACACGATCAAAACCCAGTAGAAAAAATCGGCACTGCAGATTTACTCAGCCCCGAAAATATGGATTTAGTAAATTTAAATTATAATTATCTAAATCAGTATTTAATACCTGATTTAGTTATTGAGAATGAATCTGCAATTATAAAATACAATGGTAAACAATCCTCTGGCTGGTTAGTTATTCAGTTCGATGACCACTTTATAAATTTACCTAAAACAGTTGAAAATAATCAATTAAAATTTAATGTACCATTTGGTGCTAAGTCTGTTTTTTATACAAATGGACATTATAAAAGTAACACTCTTGATATTAGTTTGTCACCAAAAGGTACGCCAATTATTATCGCCGAACAAGCCACTTTGGCAGGTAATTTAGCAATCAATTCAAGTTTAGGAAATACACTTACAATTCAAGGTGATTACTTTTACCCTGACTCTTTAATAGTGATTGGTGATAAAGAGTACACACCAGATTCCATATCTTTAAACAAGTTAAATTTAGAAGTAACTAAAACAATTAGTTCTGGAGAGCTAAAAGTTAAAACAAGTTATGGTTATTCAAATAGTATTGAGTTTGAACTTGTATCAACTAAGGAAATCATTTTAGCGAATGAATTTGATGCGATATCGAGTGATATTATAATAAGCTCGTTTACTGGTGTTGATTATAATTTCACTAACGGAACAACAAATATAAATACAAGTGGCCATTTTTACTCTGGCTTTTTTGTTAAGAATAAATCAGGTGAAAATTATCCGTATTATATTTATCTAGAAGGGTTAGAAAATGACTTTTCACCTTTACACCTTGCAATATCTAGTGTGTGGTTTGATCTTAGGCCAGATCGAGTGCTTTCTAAGGCAGATAGCCTAAAGTTCTATGACGCACTAAAGCAGTTAAAAGAGGTGTTAAATTTAGCAAGTTATATTAGTACTCAAGCCAACACTTATAAAATACTTGATAAGAAATACCATGAACTTTTAAATACAGCGAGTATCGCTGGTGGAGAGATGTTGAATAGGCGAAAAATTAATAATGGCAATTAAATTAGCTGGCATTAGATCTATAGTTTTACAGCCTAACAGCAATAAGGAAATTATTATGGCAAGAATAACCAAAATATTAAGTAGTTTTATATTTTTAGCATGTTCATTCTCAGCACTTGCTGATGAAGTACCGGACGAGCTTAAAACAATGAGTAAAGCAATTGTTGATAGCTACCTAGTAAACGACAGTAGTGAATTTTTAGCCCAATACCACCCAAGATTGGGCAAAGCAATGGAAGAATACTCTAAAGGTAAAGTTGAACGTTTGTTTGAACATAAAAGAGGCGATATACATGAACATAAATGGGACAGTATTGAGCTCTAAACAAAAAGGTCTGGTTACAAAAAGTTTGATTCTCGAATGCAAAAACTTTTTTTTCCTAACCTCAATACACACTTCATAGTTTATTATGATCTAAAAAGATATAAACATAGTTCATTAATTGTTTTCGATTATATAAAGGAAGATGGCAAGTGGTATTTGGTTAACTAATGAAAGACTCGTTATCAAAATTAATTACAAATAATGTAGAAAATATGCAGCCTTTTGCACAGGGCGGCAACTACAGCTTAAAAAATACAGGCTATTGGCCACAAAAAACCATCGGCCAGTGGACTATTTTTTATTTGGTAAACTTAATTGTGTCTGTGTTACTTGGGTTGCTGGGTATTGATTTTTTCCCGCAACCTACACATCAAGCATTTCACTTACAAACGCAGGTGCTGGTGTCAGCGCCGATTAATATGGTGCTGATAAGTGGCTTTAGGCTAGCGCTTTGGGTTCATGATAGCAAACGAAAAGCCCAGCCCATTGAAGTAAATAAAGCCAGTGGCTGTATCGCTCCTGTCAGTGGTATAAAACCAATTAAAGCAACTGTAAAAGCGTTTCCCAAAAGTCATGTTGAACAGGGGAGGTTTCATATTTTTACAGGTTTACAAGTTGAATATGATGATAATACCAAACAACAGTTTAACCGGTTATCAGTACTTCAGTTACCAGAGTTAGTAGCTTGGCTTGAGTCAACTAAAGGTGTAGAGGTTACTTTTAAAACATCATTAATAAAAAAAGTGCCTGTTTGGTTTGCTAACACACTGTTACTTATTGTAGCGACTGTGATGGCAATACGCTTATACCAGTTGTTTTTAACTTAATTAAATTTTCAATTTAGATAATATAAATTAGTGGGAATATAAATGAAGAATATAAGTCTACTTGGCGCATCACTTTTATTATTAGCAGGGTGTGGCAATGGCACTATAAATATTGTTGGTGTACAAAAATTCGAAGCCCCAAAAGAATTATATGAAGGTTATACAACACCACCGCGATTATTTTTAGAAATAGAAGGTGGCGAAGAAGATGAAATCTGCGAAGTGGACTTTCCTATCGATGTACTTAAAAACAAACAAGCCATAGATGAAAGTGGAATTGTACCTACTTTGAGTGTAACGTGTGACTATGATGGCATTAGTGGGGTAGGTGATAGAGTCGACTCTGAGTACGAACATGTAAAACTCAATTTTTTAGAGGGGAATAAAGCGGTTATAAGTGTAAAAGCTAAGCTTATGGTTTCGTCTGAAGATAGGTATTACGAAACACAAACAGTGGAGCCACTTGAGTTCGAATACGCCTATTAAAACAATTTTTTAACGATTAAATTACAATATTAACGGACTAATCAACAAGGATGGATTCTTGAAAATACCTCTATTTTATACCTCATTACTAAGCGTAAGCTGTGCTTTTATAACACCATTACACGCTAAAACTATTCAGCCAACTACCGATATAGGCACGTGGCAAAATAAAGATGAAGACGGCGATGGTGTACCTGATGAGCAGGATGATTATCCGTTTGATGCGGATAAAACCACAATTACTATCGTCCAAGAAGAAGAGTTTAATAACAATAATGATGTGGCGACTGTCGCACCTGAAGAGTTACCATTTAAACTTTCTGGCCGAATTCAGCAAGCGAACGACTTAGATTACTACAAAATCCAGTTAGAAAAGGATGTTGCAGTGACCGTACTTTTATCGTCTTCAAGTAATGAATTTGACCCTGGTATGGCAGTAATGGATAGCTCTGTAGTGGCTATTCAATCATGGGCACCAAATTTTACTGCTGTTGGTAAGTATAAGCGGGCTATTCAAGTAAAGCCGAGCGAGTCTGGCACTTATTATATTGTTATTAATGATAAAGAGTTTAGAGGTAAGCAATCTTACGATTACCAATTACATGTATTTGTAGATGAGGATGTAGATGCAATTGATGACTCTTTAGAGCCTGCTTTTGGCTTTAAAGGTTATACGCAGGATACGGATGGCGATGGCATTTATGATGGTACTGAGTTTTACGTGTTTAATTTAGGTTCAGCGTATGCCCTTGATGTTGATAATGACGGTACACCAAACTGGCTTGATGAAGACTCGGATAATGACGGCATTAAAGATGCACTAGAAGGTGCATTTGATTTAGACGAAGATGGCTTGGGTAATTTTGTAGACTTAGATTCCGATGCAAACACAATTATAGATGGTAAAGATTCGGGAAATCCTCAAAGACCTTTAAATCATGATAAAGACGAATTAGCTAACTTTATTGATTTAGATGACGATAACGATTTAATTTTAGATGTAAATGATCCTGAACCACTAAACTCAGCATCAAATGGCGCGTATGGGACCGATAATTATTTAGAGATTAGTAACATTTACTATTTATTGAATGGCAGCCAAGAAGTTGAAAGTGTTATTTTAGCAAATAAAAAACACCGAATTTACGGTGAAAACTTATCAAATGGATTTTTAAACTTCAACATAAAGGGCAGTCTTTCTCCCGTTAACCTTCCTGTTAATGCCAATGGCAAGGATTATATTGACTTTGTTATGCCGCGCAATGCTACAAGTATTAGTTTTAGTGCAGCAAATATACGTACAGCACCTATTGAACTTTCGTTTAATCAACAATTCTCGCCCTTGATAGTGAACCAAGGGGTTATAGAATCTTCAGAGAATCAGGAAGTTACTTTATCTGGAATAAACTTTTCAGACGATACTTTAGTGTATTTAAACGAGGTAGAGCTTACCCCTTTAGCAACTTCTCCTACTAGCTTAAGTTTCACAGTTCCTACAAATGCTGAATCAGGCAAATTATATTTAAAAAACAGTTATGGAAAAAGTAACGCATCTAAAATTGCTGTATTTAGTGAAACAACACTAACAATAGATGACTCCTTGTCGTTTGCTAATTCTAAAGTGGTTGCAAGTACATTTATATCTGGCATAGAAAAAACGGTCGATTTTAACAACAGCGTTGCCGTCGTGCCTGTTTCTAGCAATAACGCCACAACGATTACCTTATACTTTGGTGATGAGCAAAAGTATTACTTAAATGTACTTTATTTAGGGCAAGCAGATTTACAAATTACACCACGATTTCTTGCTGCATCTACTGCATGGGGTTTAAGTGGCGTGAACCGAACACAGCAACCCGCAAAATTAAGAGCTTTATTCACACAAGTACTTAAGCTAAATGAAGTAATTGAATTTGCGGATTATATTAAAGAAAATAATAACCAATTGCCTAAATATAAAAGCAAAAAATTTATGACTTTAAAATGGGCGGCTGCGGATGCAATTACAGCTCATCTTAAAAAATAAAAGGACATTTTAATGAAAAATAAATTAATCACACTATTAATTGCGGGGCCTTTAATTAGCTCGTCTTTTTTATCAATGGCTAGCGAAGTGCCAACTAAAGAGTATTTTAATAAACGCTGTATGGATGCATGGCAAAGTATTAAAGCCGGAGACCGTGAAGCTTTATTTACAGAGTTACCACCAAAATTACAAAATTGGAATGAAGGTAAAACAGCGTGGAATCAGGTTGATAAAGCAATAAAAAACTACAAAGAGGATTGGGAGCAACTAAACTTAAATAATTTGAAAATAACAATGTTAGATTCAGGAGGCGTAGATAAAAATGGTGATATGTTACCATCAGGCTTACAGGGCTCAGTAGATAAACGAATGGCCCGCTTTTACCCAGAAGCTACTCGTGAATATACTTTAATGTACACTTTTATAAATAAAGAACGTAATGAGAGAAAATCATGCTCATTTTTAGAGTTTGATAACGAATGGTATATGTATCATAGACTTATTTGATTACTATGAATTTAATATCTGAAAAGCTTAAACATACATTTGAAGTCTGTTTTGCGCACAAGCGCTGGGTGCCTTATACGCGAATAAAATCGTTTTTAGGTATGTTACTAGGCGCTTTTGTCGCCTCCTTTTTTATTGATGGCCAACCAAGTTACTCAAACGCTGACCAAACATTGAATACTATGTTTGTGGTTACCCCGTTTTTGTTTTTTGGTTTGGTGTTATTGCAATCTTCGTTACAAAAAACATTTTACAATGCCGATGTCTATATTACGCCGAGTGCTATAACAATGCCTGACTTTAACGGTGAGCGTGAAGTATTTATCGCCTTTAAAGATATAGAGGCAATGTATATTAATTACTTCCCGTTGACGCCGCTGTTGTGGTTTGGCCCTTACATAAGCACGCATTTAGCGATTAAATCAGTCAGTGGAGAGCGTTATGGGGTACATACGTTTAATTTAAGTGACTATAGAGCAATTGTTAATTACTTATCGCAAGTGCATAACGTAAAAATTAAACACCGTTTTTCATGGTGGACATTAACCTACTTATCTCTTTTCCCAATCGGGTTTTTATTGGGCTTTATTGTTTAATTTACTTAAAAAACTAAGGAAAGGTTTGAAATTGAAATGTCCTGTTTAATCATTGCAGATCAGATTGAGACACTAAAAAATTTATAAACAGATAACCTATTAAACAGAAAAGTGCAGAGTGCCTATGGTGTACTTATAAACTCAGCAAATGAGTAAAATGCATACAAATCGAAAGTTAAAGGAGAAAACTATGAAAAAAATCGCTTTTATTACACTGGCTCAATCATTACTTTTATCATTTACGGCAAGTGCCGTTGACTACAGCATCCCAATCGAAAATTGTAAAAAATCAGTAGATATCGTTTTAAATCAAGATTATGAGCTTTTCAAGCAGGTTTATGCACCGCTATCTAAAGATATGGACCAAAGTATTGTAAAAGGTATGTTAGCTCGTAAGCATGCTAATTACACAAAAAAACAGTATTTGGGTATCCATAACTTTACAATCGTTGGTACTGAGGTGCTTGAGGATGCTAAAAATAGTATAATTAAAAGAACACAAAGGAATGCATTGAAGTATGGTTATACTGACGAGCTGTGGGTTAATTATACATTTAAGACATCAAAGGTTTTTGGTAAAAAGGAAGACAACGTAACAATAAAAGGGAAATGTAAGTTTGGGCAAGTCGATGGTAAGTGGCTCATGGTCAACTTATTAAGAAGCTAAATATGACTAATAAAGAACAACCAACCAGTCTAGACGATAAAAAATGGTTTAAAAATGTTCACTTTAAAGAGCAAGATACCTTATGCCCAACGAGTGAAATTAAACTTCCTTTATTGCGTTTATTATGTCATTTGTCTTTTCCAATAGAGTTATTATTTAGCGCAACTTTAATTACGCTTTCATTGTTAGCCGGACTTTGGTTAGTTGACAGCTATAGCTTAGCTAGCTTAGTTGTTTATTTACCGCTTCTTATTGGTACCCTATTTTTAAAACGTATTCTTATATGGCGCAAGTTTGGGTTTAGTTCAAAACACGTGATGACCATAAGTAAAGATAAAATTAAAGTTAACCCATTTATAAATGATTCATTAAAACAAAGCAGACTATTCAAAAGGGATGAAATCGAGTCGGTATTATTTAATTACAGTTTTATTACTCATGTATCTGATACACAAATTCAAGTAAATGCTGCGCTAAATAGGGCTTTTATAAACCTTAAAACAGGCGAAAACATTGAGTTGAACGTTAACCGAGTGGGGTTGTTTAATGTTTTGTATTTGTTGTATTACTTTGATTACCCATTAATTTATAAAAAATCATTTGAAGGAGGGGGCTCTAGTATCGGCTATATATTCTTACGCGTTTCTGGCATTGTAGCTAACTTTCCTATCATAGCGATGTACCTTGCCGAGTTTTAGTAAGTAGCTAATATTAGAGCGCTTCAAAATCGCTGTGGAAACTAGTTAAATAGGCTAGGTAACTTAACAGGTTTCATGTCGTGTTAAAACCTAGCTCTAATTAAGTTAATATGAGAACTTAATTAAAAAATGGCTAGCGGATATGAGTGGCTTTTCAAAGCCAATTGCATTGGCTTTGTAATATAAAAAAATACCCATGCATACTAATATGTTAAGTTTAAATTTACGAGTTAAAGTATTAGAATATTTAACGTTTTCTAAATAAACTAATTCTTAGAGCCGAACCTATAAAAAAGGAATTTTAATGAACAATAAAGTTATAAAAATACTCCAAATATTTATAATTTATCTAATTGGTGTATCAAGTGTACAAGCAAAGCCATTATTGTCACCGTATCCAAAAGCAAAGCTAGATAATTCAGTTACTCTAGCGGGTGAAGAAACTCAGTTAATGACAAAGTTTGATCCTAATGCAGAAAAATCTAAGCAGTTTGAGTTTACAAAATTGATTGGTGATACAGCTCATTACGCATATGAGATAAAAAATGTAGCTTCGTTAAAGGTTACAAAAAACTATGAAAACGCCTTAAAAGATGCGGGCTTTGAGGTAATTTACAGATGCTCTTTAAACGAGTGTAATTCAGGCGACAGTCGAAGAGATAGACAGCGATTAGGTAACCGAGCTGGCTATTTCAACCCAGGTAACCATTTCCACAAACCTCATTATATTTTTGCTACAAAAGGAGGTGACGAACTTAAAGCCGCAATTTCATTATTCGTAGGACAACATGAAAATAAAACAAGAGTGCTATTAACCTCTGTGGATATAAAAGACATTGAAACAGGCCTTATCTCAGCTGATTTTAATGCATTCAAAAAACAAAATGACACAAAAACAACAAAACCCCCTCGCAAAGATAAAGGTAGGTCGTCTGATCACCCATTAATCAGTCGTTACCCCAGCAGTTACATTAAAGATTACAAACAAGTAGATTATGAAGAATTTAGCATTCCTATTGGTATTGCTGATAAAAAGACCAGAAAGCTTCCAATGCTTGATGTAGTAGGCGATTTAACACAAATTACTTATGTTGTGAAAAATGTGTCAACTATTAAAATTTATCACAATTATTTAAGCGCGCTAATAAAGGAAGGATTTGAAACTGTTTTCACTTGCCAGAAAAGTGCCTGTAGTAATAATACACGAAGTAGATTAATTCGTGAGGACTTAATCAAATTGGGCGATATCCTTGCATTAAAAGGTGTTAACAATTATTGGCGTCAACCTCGTTACCAAGTTATGAAAAGCACATTTGAGGGGCAGACTACTTACGTAGCGTTTTTCATAGGCAACTTTGAAGGTGACTCTCGTATTCAGCTTTTTGTTATGAGAACCGAGCCACTAATAACGGGGTTAATAGAAACAAATAGCGATAAAGTACTAGAACAACTAAAGCAAAAGGGCAAAGCGTCTATTTATGGTGTACTGTTTGACTATGATAAAGCAGTTATAAAACCTGAATCTAAGCAATCTTTAGATGTGATTGCCCAGGTTCTTGAAAAAAATAAAAAATTGAGTTTATATGTTGTTGGGCATACAGACGACAAAGGATCTGCAGAATATAATCTCGATCTATCTAAACGCAGAGCTAATGCGGTAGTTAAAACGTTAATCGCTGATTATGGCATTGCCAAAACAAGGTTAATCCCTCAAGGTGTTGGGCCTTATTCTCCGGCAGCGACTAATAAAAATGAGCTAGGGCGCGAGCTTAACCGTCGTGTTGAGTTAGTTGAAAGGCTTTCTGATGCAAATTAATGTATTTTAAAAATATAATATAACCAACTTAGTTATTGCTAAAAAGCTAAGTTGGTAATTTTTCAATGCTATAAATAAAGATAGATAACATTTTCGCTAGTTGGAAAACAGCCACGCGCACTATGCTAATCTTAAGGATGTGTAAAGTAAGTATTTATTATATAAGTACTTAATACACATCTTTTTTAGCTTTTAGCGTTATCAGCACTAAATTATAAAAATTGGATAATTAAACAAGGATGGACTCTTGAAAACACCACTAATATATCTTTCGATTTTAAGTGTTAGCTGTGCTTTTTGCACGCTAACCTATACACCAAATTCACATGCAAAAAATATTCAGCCAACCACCCATATAGGTACATGGCAAAATAAAGATGAAGACGGTGATGGTGTGCCTGATGAGCAAGATGACTATCCGTTTGATGCGAGTAAAACTCAATACCCTGTTTATTTTGAAAAAGAACCTAACGATAACCCATCTGTTGCAACTCCAGTAGAGCTTGGTAAAGGTTTTAAAGTTAAGGGCGTTATTTCATCAAGAACAGACAAAGGTGATTTATATGGTTTTAACGTTGATGATGGAACTATGGTCACTGCTGTATTTGAAAGTGCAGCTAAACGATTTGACCCGCAAGTTTATGTATCAAACTCAGAAGGCAGAGTAATTAGTAAGTATGTTATTAGCGAATATAAGAAATTTGGAAAGCATATTGTTAACTTTCATATGTTTGAGGCAGGTCGTTATCAACTAAGTGTAATGGATAATAATTACGGTGGTGGCCCTGATTTAACCTACAGTATGGTTTTATTTTATGACGAAGATGTAGATGCTTTTGATGATGAGAAGGAACGTGCATTTGGCAGTAACCTTATTAAGAATGACCAAGATCAAGATGGTATTTTAGATGGTTTAGAGCACGTTTTATTAAATAGTAGTACTGACATAGACTTTGATGGTGATGGAATACCGAATTGGCAAGATGTCGACTCTGACGATGACTCTTTCACTGATAAAATAGAAGGCATTGAAGATTTAGATAAAGATGGCTTCCCAAATTATATAGACCGAGATGCTGATGGCAATACCATAGATGATAAATTAGAAAGTGGTGATTTCAATAACCCAAATGATTTTGATGATGATGGCAAAATTGATCACTTGGATTTAGATGATGATAACGATGGTATTTTTGATATTAATGATCTTAATCGATTAGAAAAGGCTGAACGATTCGTATCATCAGAGTCTGGTAGTTTTTCTCCTTCATGGATCTATAATTTAATTAGTACTGACAGTAATCAAATTAGATCATTTGTGAGAGTTGGGGATACCTCTGAATTAGAAGTCGTAGGTCTTCCTGATTCTGCTGATAATTTAGTTATAGTTTATTATGTTAATGGGTTAGCCTTTAATTCGATCCCACGAATTAACCGAAAAGACGGTAACTCTACCTATTTGAGTCTTGATTTACCAAGCCTAAAGGGGACTGGATATCTTCAAGTTGCTTATGATGAGATTATATCTGAGGAGTTACCTATTGAAATATTTGACTCTTCAAACCCTATAATAACTAGTGACCTACAAAGTTTTTCTCCAGGACAAACAATTACAATAAATGGTGAAAACTTTGATTCAGATACAACAGTTTTCTTTTCAGGAACGGCTGTCAAACCAACTATAAGCAATGATTCTGAAATAGTAGTTGAAATCCCTAATCAAGTTAGTTCTGGAAGGTATTGGGTTGTCAATGAAGCAGGAAAAAGTAACTCGATTAACTACACCTTGCAAACTAATCTAACTTTTGCGGTTGCAGAGTCAGCAGCTAAACCAATCGCTGCTGTCGGAGGTATTTTTCCGAGTTTTGCTGAACCGGCTAACGCTAATAAAGTTGCATTCACAAAAGTAAGCTCTAGTGCTGAAGTTATATACTCTTTCACACTTAATGATAAAGGGGAGCTTGAATCTTACTTAAGCGCTGTTCTTCCTAAAAATACTACTGAAATAGAATTCAGCTACGCATCAACCGCGGTGTCTGCAATGGCATCTCATTTAACTTTTTTTTATGAAGCTGAACAAATTTCACTTGAAGAGGTCGCTTCTATAATTGAAAAAAGCGAACGTTTTCCAGCTTTTTTACAAGAGGTTACTACTGCACTAGAACAAGATAGTGGCTTTTTTTCATATCTAAACTCAAGGAGTGCAAGTCAGGAATTGCTAGAAAGGTATGCAAGTTACTTTAAAGAGCAAATTATAAAACCTAAACAAATAGTTAATGGGAAAAATAGACCCTGTAACAAAATCTGTGTAACTGCCTATCATTAATACCCATATAGGGTTTAGGATAGGCAGACTATGAACAAGTGTTCTGGTCAAGCCGCATAAGACACATTTATTGTGGACTGCTCGAACTCAATTGGAGAGCAGTCACCATTTGATGTAAGCAGCCTGATCTGATTGTAATATCTGATATAAGCTTCAACATCTTCTTTCATACCACTGCGTGTTAAATGATAAATATTTAACAGCCATTCATTTTTCAAACTACCGAAAAACCGTTCAACAACCGCATTATCCCAACACGCACCGCGGCCATTCATCGAAGCAATAATATTGTTATTTCTTAGCTGCTGTTGAAAGCGATGACTCGTATACTGTGAGCCTCTATCACTGTGAAATATTAGTGCGTTAGTTGGCTGCCTTAGGTTCAGTGCCATTTGCATAACGCGCTCAACTAAATCAACGGTCATACGCTTATGAATTGACCAACCAATTATGCGACGGGAATATAAATCCATCACAACCGCTAAGTACATCCAGCCTCGACCCGTGCGAAGGTAAGTTACGTCACCAGCCCAAATTTGATTAGCTTGGTTGGGATTAAACTGCTGGTCAACAATATTATCGGCAACACTATGGCTTTGTTTACGGATCGTTGTTACTTTATAAGCAATACGTTGTTTGACCTTCAAATTGAGCTTATCCATCAATCGAGTTACTTTATCACGACCAACTTCAAAGCCTTCTTTACGCAGTTTTTTCATCAGCTGCCGAGAGCCTAAACTTTGACGACTTTCTTTAAATAAAGCTTTCGTGCGTCGATATAACATTAGCTCTGATTCACTGATAACTTTCGTAGGACGATTTCGCCAAGCATAATAACCACTTCGACTGACTTTCATTACTTCGCACCGCTTTTTAACAGGAAAAATGCCTTCGTTCTGCTTAATAAAGATAAACTTTACTTCATTTCTCTTGTGAAGAAGGCACTGGCCTTTTTTAATATTTCCTTTTCCATACGCAGTTGTTTGTTTTCTTTACGAAGTTTCATTAACTCACTACGCTCATCATCAGCTAAAACCGCACCTGATTGCTTATCTTCAAATTGCTGTTTCCAACCATAAAGTAAATTAGCTCTGCTCCCTAAAGACTCTGCTGCCTCTGGTACGGTATAACCTTGATCGATAACTAAAGCGACAGCTTCTTCTTTGAAAGCTTTAGTGTAAGTTTTGTATTGTCGTTTTTGATTCATGGAACACCTCAAGTAATTAGGATATTATCCTTTATCAAAGTGTCCTATGCCATTAAACCAGATCAGGGAATTACGTTATTAAGTATAGGATTCTACCGCTTTGCAATTCAGCCAGAGTTCTCGCAAACCACTACCTTTGGGTTAATGTGTATTGGCGGACTTTTAAGTATGTACGGTTTGCTCGCTATGTTTTATGAAGGGCTTACTAAAAAGGCATATTAAATCTTTAGGGTGTATAAGCTGTAGGCTTTAATTCACTTAAAGTATATACAGTTGATTGCTCTAATTATCATTTTTGATTAAATTGCATACTTTATATAAATTAGGTACAGTTTATAACTGTAAATGCTTTATGGATAAACCAACAAGGATGGACTCTTGAAAATACCCCTATTTTACCTTTCATTGTTAAGTGTTAGCTGTGCTATTAGCTCGCTAATGTTTATAACACCATTAAACGCAAAAACCATTAAGCCAACCAATATAGGAACTTGGCAAAATAAAGATGAAGACGCTGACGGTGTGCCAGATGAACAAGATGATTATCCGTTTGATGCTGATAAAACCACAATTACTATCGTCCAAGAAGAAGAGTTTAATAATAACGTTGCCGAAGCAAACCCAGTTGGGAATATACCTTTTGCTGTTGAGGGTGTTATTTCACTTTCATCTGATATAGATGACTTTAAATTTACTGTTACTGAGGCTGATGTGCAAAGCGGTAAGTCAATGAGTTTTATTGTATTAGAGGAGTCTTCGCGGTTTCATCCTCAGCTTGGTATTTTCAAAAATAATGGTCAAGTAGTTGAACATATCGAATTAGCTATTGATAGAGTTGCGCCACTTGGCGCAGCTATTGCTTTCAATCCTAAACAAAGTGGGGAATATAACCTGTCAGTACTTGATCGAAATGGTAATCATGCTGATGATTTTAAATATCAAGCATTCGGTTTTATTGATACAGATAAAGATGCAATACCCGATAACAAAGAGCAAGCACTTAAACTAAATAATAAAATTCAGGATTCAGATCGAGATGGCATTGCAGATGGTAATGAATATTGGGTATTTAGTAGTAAAAATGTATTTGCGCATGACGTAGATGGAGACTCAGTACCTAATTGGCTAGATGACGACTCCGATGGCGATGGCATACCTGATACTTTAGAGGGCACTGCTGATCTTGATACTGATCAGTTACCTGCATTCGTTGTTAGACAGCGATAATAACATTATTAGTGATAGGGACGAACAAGCTCAGAGTAATGGCACTTTAATTGATACAAATAGAAATGGAATCCCAGATTACATTGATATAGACGATGATGGTGATGCAGTTCTTGATGTGAATGACACAGAACCAAAAACAGTACTTGCATACACTAGCGTAGAAAGTGATTCAGCAATAACGTTAGCGTCTGTCTACTATGAACTTTCAGATTCAATATCGCTTCCCAATAAAGGAAGAGTTTTTAGACCTCTAATTATTAAAGGCGAAAATTTCCCTGAAAAAGGTGGTTTTGTTGTAATAACAAAAGGGGATGAGCGCCTTCCCGTTGTTAATATGCCCATTACGCAAGCTACAAACACTTCAATAAGCATCGTAATACCTAATTATGAAAAAATTGCATTGGAAGGTGAAGAGCTTACATTATTTATTACCAAAGATAATATCCGTAGCAATGACTTAACATTCCAGCTTTTACATCCCAAAACGCCTCTAATAAAGTCGATATCGACATCTCAAGCAGTACCTGGCGAACAAATCCAAATTGAAGGTGAAAGCATTAACGATTTGGCTAAAGTTGTAATGGGAGAAGGTAAGTATGAAGCCGACTGGGTATCAAACAGCCTTGCAGTATTTGTGCTCCCTGATGAAGCAGCAAGTGGTTTATTTTATTTACAAAACGTTTATGGCAAAAGTAATTCCATGTACATCAATATTGATAATCAAAGGGAAGTAACACTCGACTTGAACCTCCCAGCCGCATACCACGATTTGCAAGGGGAAGTAACTGTAATACCACAAGGGGCTAAGTACTCACAATTATCATTGGTTGATGGGCAAGCGTTTAGCTTTAATAAAGAAGACTCTACAGTCTCAATTTGGTATGACGGCATTGCTATTTTATCAGCTGGTGTTGTGGGCAATGAAAGCGCGCTGTCGTTAAGTTTGCAAAGCACAGCTGAGGAGTATGTTTTGAAACCTTTTTTTGTTTCTGCAAGTCAATCTAAACGATTGGAAGCATTAAGAAACTTACGTGCACTTAAAGAGTATGGTGAGTATATAGCGTATTTTACAAAAGGTGTAGAAGAGGATTTTAGAGTGTTTTTTTCTCCAAAAAACTACAAGCTATCCATGAAAATGCTCAAGCTTAGAAACAAAGTAAAAGCGATGTCTTATGAATAAAAAAGCTTACGATAATAGATATAATTTAATTGCGTGAGCAAAATTTAATCAACCTAATATAAACATAATGGATTAAATAATGTTTAAAAAAGTGATCATATCTTTACCCTTTTTATTCAGCTGCGCACATGCGTTAGCAGCTGAGCCCAATGTTAAGTTTAATGCTAAAAATAACCAAGCTGATATTTTTATAGAAAAATGCCAGCTATGGCGAAATGCAATGCGCGACGATAATAAAGAGGTTATGTGGAGCTTTGTAGAGGAAAAATATAAAGGTACGCTTAAACCTAAAATGGCTAAGAAAATGGAAAAAGTGGCTTCTAGACATCGTGCTCGATTAAGCCAAGCTGGGGCTTATATTAAACGTGATGAATATTTATCGACTGAAGTACCAAAAGACGTAGCTCAAGTTTTTATAGATTGGGATAACGATGGTAAAGGTGGACAGAATATAGGGGTATTAGATAGCTGTGTGTTTGAGCTGTTGCCTGGCACGACAAAATGGGTGTTAGATATATAGCTAACTAGGCATTAATTAAAAGTTGACTTTGTCATAATAAACCAGTGATATGTATCGTTAGTTTATTTTTGAAAATTTAGTGAAGGCCCGCGCTTAAATACTAACTAAATTTTAGTAGCATTAAATAGTATAACTTTAAAGCTAAATTATGGATTACTAAACAGGATGGACTCTTGAAAATACCTCTATTTTACCTTTCATTATTGAGCTTTAGCAGCGTTTCTAGCTCGCTAATGTTTATAACACCATTAAGCGCAAAAACCATTCAGCCAACCAATATAGGAACTTGGCAAAACAAAGATGAAGACGGTGATGGTGTGCCAGATGAGCAAGATGACTATCCGTTTGATGCTGCTAAAACCACAATCTTGGTTGTTCAAGAACAAGAGTTTAATAATAACGTTGGCCAAGCAAACCCTGTTGGGAATATACCTTTTAAAGCGGCGGGGGTTATTGCTAAAAATGTAGATATAGATGATTTTAAATTTAATATCCCCAACTCAATGCTATTTGAAGACTTATCAGTGACGTTTATACTTTTTAAAGATGATTCACGTTTTACACCGTCTTTAACGATTATTAATAATAATGGCGATGTTATTTCTTCTATACCAACAAACATTGAACACGTTGGTAAAGTCGGTCAGGTTATTACTTTTTCACCTAAGCAAGCAGGTGAATATAATTTAAGTATTACTGATAGAAACAACTTAGGTGCAGATAGCTTTACATATACGGTACATGCATTTATTGATATAGATAAAGACGCAGTTCCCACAAACAAAGAGCTTGCTTTGGGAATGAACCACCTTGGGCAACATACAGATGCTGATAAAATACCCGATGGAAATGAGTACCATATTTATACAGCTAACTTTATCTTTAGTCATGATGTCGACAATGATGCTACTCCAAACTGGCTTGATTTAGACAGTGATGATGATGGCATTACTGATGCTATAGAACAAACCTACGATTTAGATGGTGATAAAAAACCAGCCTTTATAGACTTAGACAGTGACAATAATGCAGTTTTAGATTCAGATGAATTAAACTTAGTTGAATTTATCCGTTATGATCTTGATGGTGATGGCATCCCTAATTTTTTAGATACTGACGACGATGGCGACTTTTTGTTTGATGAAAATGACACTCAGCCACTAGAAAAACTAATTGGTATAAATAACTTATACCCATCAAATACCCCAGTCATTAGCTCTGCAACATATTCTCATAGTGACGAAGCAGTATTTATTAACAAAGTTAGGCCGTTTTTCCCTGCTAATTTAAATGCAGAAAACCTAAAAGGTGATGCGGCACATTTGGTAATATTAAAAGGGGATGATAAACAGCCGGTCGTTAATTTACCAGTGACGATTACATCAGAGAATAAAATTGAATTTGTTATACCTAATTATCCAAAGGTAGCGTTGGGCGGAGAACCCATTACATTTTTTCTAGCTATAGATGGCTATAAAACCAACAGTATTGATGCCACATTACTGCATCCAAAAACACCAGTTATTACAGGCATTCCGACTAAAAATGTAGTCGAAGGCGATAAAGTATTAATAACTGGTGCAAATTTAGAAAGTGGTACTGCATTAGTTTTTGCAGATGGCCCAACAATTCAGTTGGATTATATAGATGATACTAATGCTAGTTTTATTGTGCCTAGTGATGTTGGTACAGGCTGGTTTAGCTTACAAAATGTATATGGTGAAAGTAACTATTCAAGTATCAAAAAAGAACACGTTATATCCCTAAAGGTTGTCATGCCTGATTACTTACATATTAAGGGGCCTTTTTATGTAGATAATTTAGACGGCGAGTTTTATGGCATTAATGCTTTTAATAACAAACAGGTACAAATAAGCTCAACCACTGATTATATTTCTCTTTATTACAAAGACGGCATTCGATTATTCCAAAGCTACATAGCCGATGATAGCCAAATAGAGCTAAGTGTTGATAGTACGCTTAAATCTTTTGTTTTACGTGCTTTTGCATATCAAAACAAAGTTGAGAATGTGCAACAGTTAAAAAATAAAATAAGTGATTTAGTATCATACAAAGAGTTTAAATACTGGTATGAAGAAAATTTAAGGCAAGAGTCGATTGACGCATTTTTAAAAGATGACTCTTATAGCATTATTGGTAAAGCCACAGCAGTAGCCGATGATCTTTATAAAAAACTAAAAAGTGAACGTAAAAATAATAATTAAGAGTGAATAAGGGAACGTTATGTTAAAAAAAAACCATGTGTGTATTGCTCTGTTCATTAGTTTTGCAAGGGTGTGTAGACTCATATTCAGTTAATGATGTTATTGAAGGTTCTGTCTAACTAAAGCCCGATATTGGACTGTTGAATTATAAAGTGAGTGTTGAAGGTCTAGAGCGTGGTTGTTATATATACCTCTCTAAACCAGGTAACGACTTTTGGCATGTAGAAGATCAACAAAAAATGTTACAGGGAGTTTCTTGTTTTAATAATAAGCGAAAATTATTTGCTCAAGCACCTGACGTTAGTAGTTTTACTTGGACAGAGGCTGATGGTGGATTTAATTTTACTATGGATGCCACAGCAATCAGTGTAGATGAGGAAAAGCTTAATATTTACACAACGTCCTCCATATTTGTTCCGTTAACAAAGGATTTGAAATGAAATCACAATTAATAGCGCTTTCTAGCATCATATTTTTAAGCACAGCAGCTTTTGCTGATGAATCTAACGTAAATTTGCCAGCAAAGGATAATCAAGATCCATTATTTATAAAAAAATGCGAAGAGTTTAGAAAAGCAAAAGCTGATAAAGACATTGATACTTTGATGTCTTTTGTACCAAAGCATTTTAAAGATACTGAAGACGAAAAAAAGCGCGCTATCGCATACTTGAATAAAAAGGCAGAAAAGTTTCAAAAGTATGTAACAAGCCCTGAATTCAAGGTCTTATCTCAAAAATTATCAACTGAATCGAAATCTAATTATGCACAGGTTGACATAAGAGCCCAGTATGGTGAAAAAAAATTCGTGTCTGACGGCTGTGTATTAGAACTTACCAAAAAAGACGGTTGGATAATCATTATTGCGTCTAGCTAATTGGCTTTTCGAACATCTTAAGTATTTATATATTATGAGAGTATGTAACTAAGCATACTTTTTTATTCAAAGAGGGAATTTTGGCTAATTCAATTACATTAAAATCACTATTAGAAACGATTAAATGGCTATTCATTTGGCTAACTGTAGCAGGGCTTGTGCTAGGTGTTTTAAGCCAAGGCTTTATTTTTGATACAAGCGATGGGCTTGACGTTTTATTAATTATTGTGCTTTTGATGTTTCAACACCGATTAAAATTTGATGAACACAATAATCAAATAGATATAAAGTTGGGGGCTTATTTTTTTAAGAAAAAAATCTTCGCGTATAGTAACCACAGCATTGATACAAACAGTATAAACACAATATCGTTTAGAGCAGATAAAGCTGTAAATATCATAGATATTAATTGCACATCAGCACAAGGCAAATTGAGCACTTATACGTTTAGGTGTTTCAAGCAAGACAAACAAGCACAGCTAGTAGTGAGTAAACTCTCAACCGTTGAGCGCGTTTATGCAGCTAAACGTGAAGAGGCCGAGGCTGAAAAAACAAACTCAGCAACACTAAACAAATTTACAAAAATATTTCCGCAACATACTATTTTGGGTAACGCGGAGGCTAAAAATAATATTCCCATACTTAGGTGCGCGCTACCGCTCCCTGATAGTAAGAAAAACTTAGTTCATTTTATCGTCGTGTGTTTTGCTTTGCTTACGCTATTTATTGCTTATTCATCACAAAATTGGAAATCATCTTTTGCATTTTTAGTAATAACTTATGTAAGTTATTACTTTGCTAGGGTTATTGTTTGTAATAAATACTATTTTATAAAAACAGCGCCTCTAAGCTCCATTATAGTAAATGATAACGAGCTTTATTTACCCGCCCTATTATTTACTGATAAAACACCACGTACACTAACTAAGCAGGATATTATTAGCATTGAGGCTAAGTGGAATTACAATTATGACTCAGTTGAAGGCTCTGCCAGGAAAACTAAAAGGTCATATTTAATTTCATTGGTATTTAATACAACAAAGGGGCAGAGCATTTCGCTGACGCACTGGAGTGTTGATAGTGAAGCACTTGTGTTTTCATTATTAAAACACAAATACCCAGTATCGTTAGACAGAACAAGTCAAATGGTTTACCCATTTGAGCTTCATGTAGGATTATTCGTTTTATTATTCATACTCATTATACTTGTTATGAACCTAGAAAAAGTTATGTATATTTAATGTAATAGATACTTTAATATAGGCGCTAATAACAGCTTAATATAGCGTGTTATATCGCTTTTTAGCTCCTAAGTTTTAAGGATGAAATTTTGAAAAATATTGTTAAGTTAATAGTTTTTATCACTGTGGTTTTTTGTGGTTATGCACATGCGCAAAATAGCCTAACACTTAATTATCAAGTCACTAAAGAGTTAAATCATTTCGCACATATTAAAATAAAGGTCACCGATAAATACCTTCGTACAGATTATATTTTGCCAAATAAAACCTTTACAGAAATGACTATTAAAGATGATGGCCAATATATTCTAGATCATCAAAAAAGCATTGCTTACAGAACTGATTACTCAGTTACGTATAAGCGCGCAGAGGATGCTTTAAAAGGAATGCTGCAATACTCTCCAGGATTTACCAAAGAGCAAATTTATGAAATGAGCTTAGATCCTAAAAATGACCCTAATAATTACATTGCTTATGAAAAGGAAGGAGATAACTTATTTGTAGGATATTTAGATGGTGATAAAGTAAAAACAGTTAAAATAAGTGCATTCCCAAATCAATTTATATCATCTACTGAATATACTTGGCTGTTAAAACGAGCAAAAGAAGATACTTATTTTGGAAAAGCGTTGGTTGGTTTTTTAGACGTGCCTTTAATAGACTTTATGCGCAAATTTAAATACGACACAGATCAATTACCGACGGAAATCACATTGCATGATGAAGGAAAAGCTGTTTTTTTAAAGACAGTTAGTAACGATGGCATAGATCAAGACGATCTTGAAATAGAGTCTAAGTTTATAATTAAAGAAATAACACATGAATCGATTCAATTTTTGAATAATTTAAAGAATATCGCTAAAGAAACAGGGGTAATAGAATGAAAAACTTCACTGTAATAATTATTTCATCTTTAATAGCTTTATTTATATTGAGCTATGGCCTTTTTTCGATGACTTTAGATACTGAATCCAGCCCAATAATCAACTATATCTGTATTGGAGGAGGGTTTACCTTTTGTGTGGTTATAGCCATATTTGTTGTAAAAGAAGGTTTGCATAACCAGAAGACTCCTAAGTAGCTCCTCGATTGAGCGCTTGTTCATCTTGGGTTAACTCTTTGAGGTGGTTATTTGTTTTGTCTAATACATTAGTACTTTAATTATTAAAAATATTAAAGTTAATAACGATAAGTAGTTAGTTTTGGGCTCCTTTTTAGCTTTTAATACTCTATACTGTAGCGAGTAAAATCTGTTGGTGAAGGTTAATGTTAGAAAGGAATGTATTTATAACAGCAGCAAAAGGTAATAAATTATTACTGGTTGCCATTATTGTTTTTTTAGTTATTGCATTGCCTTCGGTGTATGTGTTTGAAAAAAAGGTACGCGCAGAGATATATAACGATGCTCGTAGTGAACTCAATCGTGAGCTTGAAACAAAAGCCGCGTCTTTAAAAAATCATTTAAACGACAGTATTACCGCGATTCGCTTTTTAAACGCCACTCCACCTATTCAAGGTATATCTAGAGCGACCGACAACCAATTAATTGACCCTCTATTACAAACCCCAATTGCTGTATGGCAAGACCGCCTTGCTGATATTTTTAGCGGGTTTATGCAAACCGACGATTCTATTTTGCAAGCACGTTACATTATGCTTGCTGAAAATGGCCAAGAGATAGTACGTGTAGACCGCTTTTTAGGTGACATAATTAGGCTAGAGGGCGGACAACTGCAAAAAAAAGGCGGGCGAGACTACGTACTTAAAGCCAGCATGCTTGATGAAAAAAGCGTGTATATATCGCCTATTAACTACAACCGCGAAAACGGTGAAATACAAAAACCCTTTGTGAGTACATACCGCGTAGCTAAGCCTGTTTTTGATCATTTAAAGCAAGTGTTTGCAATTTTAGTGACAAACTACTCCGCAGATAAGTTATTTGAAAGTTTAACGTTTGAACTTCCACCTGGGATTAATATTTATTTGCTCAATAATGAAAGCGAATTTTTATACCACCCAAACCCAGATTTACGGTTTGGCTTTGAATTTAACCAAGCCAAAACCTGGAGCGATGAATTTAGCCCCACCCAAAACATGAACTCTCACGAAACCTTGTTAATAGGTGATGCGCCAAAACAGTACTTTTTAAATAAACGGGTAAGTTTTGAAGGCGATATTGCCATGCTGCCGTTAGAGATGGCCGTTTCTATTGATTCTGAAACCTTGTTGGAACGCGTTGCAAAAAGGCGCGAAAGTTTTATTGCCATCACCGCCACATTTTTTACCATATTTATAATTATTACGCTCTTATATCAGCGTTATATTAATCGCAAGCTGCTTATACACTCTTTAACAGAGCAAAATAATAAAGTGATTGAAAATTCACTCGACGCTATTTTTACCATAGACAGTGATGAAACTATTATTCACTGTAATCAAACGGCTAAAAAAGTATTTGCAAGTAGGCTAGGTAATGACAACACCCGCTTTAGTAACTTATTTACCCTTGCAGATGAAGATAAAAACTGCATTAGTGAAACCATAGAGCATGGCTCTAAAATGCCATTTGAAGCAGTTTATACTGGTGATGATGGCAATAAAGAATACTATTCAATCACGCTGACCAGCGTATTTGATGTATTTAGCAACCGTTATCAGGTTGCTGCTATTTTGCGTAATATCAGCTCGTTAAAGCAAACTCAATCACAGTTACAGGGTTTAAATAGCACGTTAGAGTTAAAGGTATCTCAGCGTACTGTTGAACTTGAGCGAGCGATTGACCAAGCCCTTGCCGCAAGCCAAGCAAAAAGTGACTTTGTAGCCAATATTTCCCACGAAATACGCACACCCATGAACGGTGTTTTAGGCATGCTTGAAATGCTAAAAGAAGACAGCCTCACTGAGCAACAGCAACACTATTTAAAATTAGCCAATAGCAGTGCACATTCGTTAATGAGTTTAATTAACGATATTTTAGATTTTTCTAAAATTGAAGCGGGTAAACTAGATATTGATAATCACTCGTTTGATGTTATCTCTGTCTGTAGCGATATGATTAATTCAATTGCGCTGCAGGGCCAACGTAAAGGGTTAGAGGTCTTTTTAAATACCCAAAACGTGGTTGATAGAATGGTTATTGGTGATAGCCATCGCCTTAAGCAAATTTTAATTAATTTAATAAATAATGCGTTTAAGTTTACGCATAAAGGCGAAGTAAGTTTAACCTTAAACTCTAAATACATTACCGACAGTAAAATTTTAATGAGCTTTATAATTAAAGACACCGGTATTGGTATTGCCCCTGAAAACATCGATAAACTGTTCGATGTGTTTACCCAAGAAGATTCAAGCACAACCCGCCATTTTGGTGGCACCGGTTTAGGGTTGTCTATATGTAAAAAATTGGCGCAATTAATGGGCGGTAATATCACCGTTAGCAGTGAAAAGGGCGTAGGCAGCACCTTTGTTGCAACGGTAGAGCTACATGTGGCGCAACAGCAAAAACTTAATACCGGCATCGAGCTTTCAAAAGAGGTCAGTGTGGCGGCGCTTATTGCCCGCGATAACGTATTTAAAAATGTATGCGGATTATTAACTCAAACCTGTAAAATTCAGCCAAGCCATATTACAAGGCTCGACTACTTTAGTGAACACAGCGAATTTGATGCCGATTTACTGATTATTGATGACGAACACCCGCAAGTTAATGCGCTAATAAGCTACTGCGAAAAGGCAGATAAAAAATATGTGCTTATATTGCGAGACATGGTGGTTAATAAGCAATCTAAAAAGGTGTTTCCTGAGCATAGCCACATTTTGCACAAACCACTTACGCAAGATCAATTTACCTATAAGCTAGGCAGTATTTTTGGCGCTAATAATGAGTTTGTTTTAACCGCGCCTAAACAAGCAAACGACGTAGAGCCAGAGCCTGAGTTGTCTAAGTATCATGTATTATTGGTTGACGACAACATGATTAACATTGAGGTAGCGAAAGCTATTTTAAAACGCACAGGGATAAAAATTACCTGTGCAAGTGATGGTATAGAAGCACTCTCTACCCTTAAATTTAATCAAGAGCAACCGTTTGACTTAATTTTAATGGATTGCCAAATGCCTAACCTAGATGGCTACGATACCACCAGCGAGATAAGAAATGCTAAAGCTGGGGTTGAGTATATTAGCATTCCAATTATTGCCATGACCGCAAGTGCAATGGAAGGCGATAGAGAGCGTTGCATTACCGCCGGCATGAATGATTACATTACCAAGCCAATAAAGCCTAAAACGCTTAAAAATAGGCTGCTAACCTGGTTAAACTAAATGAGCTAAGTCAGCAGTTATGCTGCTGACTTACTCGGTTTGGTATCAGTTTGAATAGGTTTAACTAAGCTGGTTACATCGGCTGTATCAAGTACTTTTTGCGTATCAGACCAATGCAACAGCTCTATTTTACCGTTTGGTTGCTCAACTAATGCGGTACAGCTTTCAATCCAATCACCATCATTACAATACACTATGCCATCTACTACTTTAATTTTAGGGTGATGGATGTGTCCGCAAATAATGCCATCGACCTTTTGTTTTTTTGCCTCATGTATAGCGGCATCTTCAAAAGCCGCAATAGCTTCACGGGCTTTATGTACGCGTGCTTTTATCCATGCAGCAAGCGAATAGTAGTTACCGCCAAACACTTTACGAACTCGGTTAGTCCATCGATTTAAAAACAGCAGTAAGTCGTAACCTGCATCGCCTGCAATACTTATGAGCTTGTTGTAGCGGGTTGCCGAGTCAAAGTCATCACCGTGGATTAGTAAAAAGCGCTTATTGGCTTTTGTGGTATGGATAAACTGCTGGTGGACTTCTACACCAAATAAAGTTTGATTTATGTAGTGGCGAAAGGTCTCGTCGTGGTTACCAGGTATGTATATTACACGGGTGCCATCAAGGGCTTTTTGTTGAATACAACTAAGCACTTGGTAGTGAGATGGGTGCCAATAAAAACTGCGCTTCATCGACCATAAATCAACAATATCACCCACTAAATAAAGCGTATCGCATTCAATTGAGTTTAAAAAATCTAATAAGTAGTCAGCTCTACAGTCTTTATACCCTAAATGTACATCCGATATCCAAACGGCTGGATAATGTTGTTTTTTACGCTGTTGATTGTTTGTCATGCCCGTCATCCATAGTGTAATAATTAAACACTGTAGATAAATCTAATGACACTTATGAGACACTTTAGCGAAGCCTCCATGACAATTTATAACAAGCCCGCTAATTAAAGTTTATTGGCCGGGAAGGAGATTAGGTGACTAGCTTTTATATACATTACCATTAAACGCGCATAAAAAAGGCCGCATGTTTAAATGCGGCCTTATAAGTTTGTTTTAAGTGTGGGTGTTATTAACCTTTAACAGCCGCTTTTATAGTCTCTATTGCGGTGTCTAAATCAACCATTAACTTTTCACCGGTACGGCGATTTTTAAGCTCAACCTTATTTTCATCAAGATTACGCTCACCAATCACTAAAGTATAAGGTACACCCATTAATTCCATGTCGTTAAACATAACGCCAGGGCGCTCTTTACGATCATCAAATAAAACATCTAAGCCTGCATCTTTTAAACCTTGGTATAGATTATTAGCAATATCAGGAATACGATGCGACTTATGCATGTTCATTGGCACAATAGCTAAATCAAATGGGGCAATAGATTGTGGCCAAATAATACCGTAATCATCATTATTTTGTTCAATAGCCGCTGCCACAATGCGCGAAACACCAATACCGTAACAACCCATAGTCATTACTTGGTTTTTACCCGACTCGCTCAGTACGCCTGCTTTCATGGCTTCTGAGTACTTTGTACCAAGTTGGAAAATATGACCAACTTCAATACCGCGTTTAATTTGTAAAGTACCTTGTCCACACGGGCTCGGATCGCCTTCAACAATGTTACGAATATCAGCAACTTGATATTCTTTAACATCACGATCCCAGTTAATTCCGCTAAAGTGCTCGTCATCTTTATTAGCACCGGCAACAAAATCTGCCATTACATTAGCGGTTCTGTCTACAATAATTGGCATTGTTAAACCCACAGGGCCAAGTGAACCAGGCTTTGCACCAATTGCTGCAACAATGTCAGCCTCAGTGGCCATTTCAAGTGGAGAGTCTACAAGTGGGTGCTTTTCAGCCTTTAATTCGTTTAACTCGTGATCGCCACGTAGTACAAGCGCAACTAAACCACGTTGTTCGTTTTCATCAGGCGTACCGTACACAATTAATGTTTTAACACCGCGGTGTGGTTTAACGCCGTAGTGCTTTTTAAGCTCGCTAATTGTTTTAGCATCTGGTGTAGGAAACGCTTTAAGCTCTTTAGATGGCTCAGGACGACTTTGAGTGGGTGCTAACGCTTCTGCTTTTTCGATGTTTGCTGCATAATCGCTTGCATCACTAAAGGCAATCGCGTCTTCACCTGATTCAGCAAGTACATGAAACTCATGTGATAAGCTACCACCAATAGAGCCTGTATCAGCAAGTACAGGGCGGTATTCTAAGTTTAAGCGTTCAAAAATATTACAGTACGCTTTGTGCATTACTTTATATGTGGCATCTAAACACGCTTCACTTAAATGAAATGAATACGCATCTTTCATCGTAAATTCACGTGCACGCATTACACCAAAGCGTGGGCGTCTTTCATCGCGCACTTTAGTTTGTACTTGGTACAAAGTAACAGGCAGTTGTTTATAGCTGCTAATCTCTTTACGAACAAAATCTGTAATTACTTCTTCATGCGTAGGACCTAGCGCAAACTCACGGTTATGGCGGTCATTAAAGCGCACAAGTTCAGGACCAAATTGCTCCCAACGGCCAGACTCTTGCCATAAATCAGCAGGTTGAATAACCGGCATCAACATTTCTATTGCGCCTGCTTTATCCATTTCTTCACGAACAATATTTTCTACTTTACGAAGCACGCGTAAACCAGAGGGTAACCATGTATATAAACCCGAAGCGACGCGACGGATCATACCGGCTCTAAGCATTAATTGATGCGAAACAATTTCAGCATCTGATGGCGTTTCTTTAAGTGTTGCGAGTATATATTGACTGGTACGCATGATTTTTCCGAAATTAAGTAATATGTTCTTTTTAATAGGGCGCTAAGTTTACCAGCGCTTGCTTTTACACTAAAGCGCTAACTGCACTTTTTAGTTATTTTCTATACTTGTTACTAAGTTATGCTCGCCGTTAACCTGCCAGCGTATATTATAATTATACAGTGTCATACCATAACTTTGCTCGCCTTGTTTTTGTTTTTTATAGGCAGGGCGTGGGTCTTGTTTTAGTACATTAGTAATAAAATCTTCAAGCTCAGGGTAGTGTGTTTGCTTGGCAATAAAGTCAATTGCCTCGGGTGAAAACGCGACGCTCATTTGTGTTTCTGGTCGGGTATCGGCAAAACCGGCACTGGCGTCGTGCATTGCATCTGAATACGGTAAGTAAGGCTTTATATCGACAATAGGCGTGCCATCGAGTAAATCTATACCAGCAAGCAGTAAACTAAGTTGGCCGTTTTTATACTCAACACCTTCAAGTTTTACAGCGCTCATCCCAATGGCGTTGGGTCTAAATGTGGCGCGCGTTGCAAAAACACCTTTGCGCTCATTGCCGCCTAAACGTGGGGGGCGCACCATAGCTGAATAGCCTTTATCGGCGGTTTCATGAAACCTAAATAACAGCCAAATATGGCTAAATTCTTCAATGCCTCGCACAAATTCTTCACGATTAAACTCAGCAGTAAAAATAAGTTTGGCTTTAGCTTGAGGCACTAAACGTGGCTGCCTAGGTATTGCAAACTTTTGTTTATAAGGGGATTGAATGTGGCCAACAGCCGAAATGCTATAATCGCTCATAATGCTCAGTCAACTAAAAAATAGGGCGCTATTCTACCTCTATTTAGTGTTTATAGCAGTACAGTTAGCACGTTATATTTTAGACTAGCTGGTTTAATTGGGTATTAAACTAAACGGTTTAAAATATAGTAATTAGTGTTTATACCAATTTGCTTAATTAAGTTTATCTATTTTGAGGCTGGAGCGACACGTTTAGCCCCGCAAAATGATTAGCTATTATTACGGATGGGTATTATGTATAAGCAACAAAAAGGTGAGCACATGGCTCACCCTTAAGTGTTTTAATGCTAATTAAAACATGTATTGAATTGATACTGATGCAACATCCATTTCTGGGTCAATTTCATCATCTAGTTCGTAGCGTTCGTACTCTAAGCGCATTTGAACATTGCTAGAAAATGCGTATTGAATACCCGCGCCGTAAAATACATCGCCGCCGTCTTGTGATGCTGAAATGCTACCAACAGGAAGCTCTTGCTTTACATCTGCATCCCATTCAAACCAACCACCTTTAGCATATACTGAAAAGCTTTCAGAAAGCGGAGCCGCTAAAATAGCTGCTAATGACACACCATCAACTTCTGCTTTGCTGTCGATGTCGCTCACTTCATCAAAGTTTTGATAAGCTAACTCAACGCTAAAGTGTTCGTTAAATTGTGTACCAATGTAACCTTTTAGCATTTGTGCATCGTCATCAAATTCAGTGTCGTTTTCGCTGTCTTCAAATTCAAATGAGTATTGGCCATAACCAACACCTGTATAAATGCGAGGAGAATCAAAATCCGTAATGTCAGCGTGTGCTGCAGAGTTAAAACCTAGTGTTGCTAAAGCAATTGCAGAAAGAGAAAGTGTTTTAATCATTGTATAGCTCCTTTAAAAAAATAATAAATGTTTGATTTAACTTATCAAACGACAATTAGTTATTTGCAGTGAGCATGCCAACAATAGGCTGTGGTTACAAAATAGCCATAAAAACGACTTATACGGCATTTTTACGGCTATTTTGTATTTTTTATAAGCAGGGTGAACTTTTTTAGTTTTTTGTTTTCTAAGTAAAGATTGTACCTTTTACATGGTCTATGTGAATTTTACATTGTACTTTTATACTTTATGAAGCAAATTTTCTGTCTCAATTGCAATTTGTTTCATTTTAATAGCGTAGTTTTCCAATTTAATATCTTCTTCTGTTTGTGCTTTAAAAGCAGGAACCTCTACCGGGTAACCTGTTTCGTCCATTGCTACAAAGCTAATAACACAGTGGTTTGTTTCTACCATGTTTTGAGTTTTAGGGTCGCCACACCGTACCTGAATAAATATTTGCATACTTGTTGACCCTGTATGCGCAATTTTTGCTTCAACTTCGACAATTTGGCCAACCAAAATAGGGCGTCTAAATTTAACCCCAGCAACAGAAACAGTAACACAATAATGGCCGCTCCAACCTGCAGCGCAGGCATAACCCGCTTGGTCAATCCATTTCATGACCACACCACCATGAACCTTCCCACCAAAATTTACATCGGTAGGCTCTGCTAAAAAACGAAATACAACATTTGACGACGGCATATTAAATACTCACTTTATGAAACTTACCTATGAGCATACCGTAAAAAAGGGGCCGAAGCCCCTGCAATTTAGGATAGGTTTATAATTTATATGTAAAAGATAGGTTTTTAATGCACCTTTGTGCATAAAATAGTTACATATTAGGGTAGTTTGGCCCGCCAGCACCTTCGGGTGTTACCCACGTAATGTTTTGGCTTGGGTCTTTTATGTCGCAAGTTTTACAATGCACACAGTTTTGAGCATTGATCACAAACTGATCTTCACCTTCAATTTGTTGCACTTCGTATACCCCTGCAGGGCAATAGCGCTGTGCGGGCTCGTCAAACTTTACTAAATTAACCGCAATAGGAATGGCGGGATCTTTAAGCTTTAAATGGCAAGGCTGCGACTCTTCATGGTTAGTATTAGATAAAAACACGCTAGAGAGTTTATCAAAGCTAAGTAGGCCATCAGGCTTAGGGTAGTCAATGTGAGGGCTGTTAGCTGCATCTTTTAGCGTGTCGTAATCGGGCGTGTTGTCTTTAAAGGTAAAGGGCAGTGCACCGTTGAAGATGTTTTGATCAAGGGTATTATACGCACCCCCAGCAAACTTACCTAAGGTATGCATAGCGGGGCCAAAATTACGCGATTGGTAAAGCTCTTTATAAGCCCAAGAATTTTCAAACGCGTTTTTATAATCAGCTAAATCAGTATTAGCTTGGCCACTTTGGAGCGCTTTAAAAATAACTTCTGCCGCCACCATGCCTGATTTCATTGCGGTATGGTTACCTTTAATTTTGGCAAAATTGAGTGTACCGGCATCGCAACCTATTAATAAGCCACCAGCAAAATGCATTTTAGGCAGTGAGTGAAGGCCGCCTTTTGCAATTGCACGGGCGCCATAGGCAATGCGTTCACCCCCTTCAAGGGTTTGCTTAAAAACAGGGTGGTGTTTCATTCTCTGAAACTCATCAAACGGGCTTAAACGTGGGTTAGAATAATTTAAATCAACAATTAACCCTACAACCACTTGATTGTTATCGCAGTGATACATAAAAGAGCCGCCATTGGTATCGCCACTTAGCGGCCAGCCCGTACCATGCACTACTTTACCTTGCTGGTGTTTACTGGCATCTATTTGCCAAATCTCTTTAAAGCCTAAGCCATAGTGCTGTGGTGACACATCTTTATCAAGTGCAAACTCGTTGATAAGCTGCTTACCTAAATGGCCGCGACACCCCTCAGCAAATACAGTGTATTTAGCGCGAAGTTCCATACCTGGCATATAACCATCTTTTTCATTGCCGTCTTTATCAACGCCCATATCGCCCGTAATAATGCCTTTAACGGTGTCTTGCTCAATAATTAAAGAGTGAGCGCTAAAGCCTGGGAATATTTCAACGCCTAAATTTTCAGCTTGCTCGGCAAGCCATCGGCACACATTGCCCATAGAAACAATGTAATTACCTTCATTATGAAATGTTTTAGGGGTCGCAAAGCGAGGGAGAGCAGTGGCTTTTTCGCTGTTATTAAACCAATAAATTTCATCCTGTGTCACTTGTGTAGTGACAGGAGCGCCAAGCTCTTGCCAGTTAGGCAAAAGCTCATCTAAGGCTTTGGTTTCAAATACCGCACCTGAAAGAATATGCGCGCCTACCTCGGAGCCTTTTTCTACCACACAGATAGTTTGTTCTTGTTGTTTTTCTTGCGCTAGCTGTGCGAGCTTAATAGCACTGGCAAGGCCCGCTGGGCCGGCACCTACAATAACTACATCAAATTCCATGGTTTCACGTTCGACCATAATAACCTCTTAATCAATGACGGGCTTAGCTAAATTAGATAAGCAATGCAGCCTTTTTAATACTTGCACATTAAATGTTACAGGCTGTGAATACTTTAAGGTTATTTTAGGTTGACGTTTACGTCAACAGGAAGTAGTCTGAATTCATAAAATAAATAGGTTGACGTACACGTTAGCTTGTAGGTTTAAATATAGATGGAGTTCCTATGAAAGTTCTCGTTCCAATAAAAAGAGTGATCGATTACAACGTTAAAGCACGCGTAAAGGCTGATAATAGCGACGTTGACTTAGCAAATGTAAAAATGGCAATGAACCCATTTTGTGAAATTGCGATAGAAGAAGCCATTCGATTAAAAGAAGCGGGCACAGCAACTGAGGTTATAGCGGTAACAATTGGTGCAAAAGCAGCGCAAGAGCAGCTACGCACCGCTCTTGCATTAGGTGCAGATAAAGCCATTCACATCGAAACCGATGAAAAACTAGAATCGCTGCACATTGCTAAATTATTAGCAAAATTAGTTGAGCAAGAAGCCCCAGAACTGGTTATTTTAGGCAAGCAATCTATTGACTCAGACAACAACCAAACAGGCCAAATGCTGGCGGCTTTAACTAAGCGCGGCCAAGGTACGTTTGCCTCTAAGGTGGATATAAACGGTAACACAGTGAATGTAACCCGTGAGGTAGATGGTGGCTTGCAAACTGTTGCACTTAAACTGCCCGCTATTGTAACTACCGATTTACGCTTAAACGAGCCTCGCTATGCATCGCTGCCAAATATAATGAAAGCAAAGCGTAAACCACTTGATGTAATAGCAGCAGATTCGTTAGGTGTAGATTTAACACCCCGCGTACAGTTAATGAAAGTAGAAGAGCCGGCTAAGCGCAGTGGCGGTATTATTGTTGAAGATGTAGCCCAGCTGGTAGAGAAACTTAAAACAGAGGCAAAGGTGATTTAAATGAAAACACTTGTAATTGCAGAGCACGATAACGGTGCTCTAAAACCAGAAACCTCAAAAACAATCAATGCGGCAAGTAAATTAGGCTTTGATATAGATGTACTTATTGCGGGTTTAAATGTGTGCGCAATGAGCGAACAGATTGCCAGTATTGAAGGTGTAACAACTGTACTCACCGCCGATAATGCACTTTATCAGCATCAGTTAGCTGAAAATATGGCTGAGCTTGTTTTAACTATTGCCGATAATTATACGCATATTGTTGCCAGTGCAACCACCACAGGTAAAAACTTTATGCCTCGCGTTGCAGCGCTTTTAGATGTTGCGCAAGTGTCAGAAATAATAGAAGTAATAGATAGCGATACATTTAAACGCCCCATTTACGCCGGTAATGCAATTGCCACGGTTAAATCGCTTGATAGTAAAAAAGTGATCACCGTACGAGCGAGTAGTTTTGACTTACAAAGCCAACAATCACCTGCCAGCATAAATGCATTAGATCCACTAAGTGATACTCAATTAAGTGACTTTGTAAGTGTTGAACAAACCGAGTCAGAGCGTCCTGAGCTAACTGCAGCAGAGGTAGTTATATCAGGTGGTCGTGGCATGCAAAATGGTGAAAACTTTACTTTATTAAACGGTATTGCTGACAAGTTAGGCGCTGCAATTGGTGCGTCTCGTGCTGCCGTTGATGCAGGCTTTGTACCGAACGATATGCAAGTAGGGCAAACGGGTAAGATCGTAGCGCCTAATCTGTATATTGCCGTGGGCATAAGTGGTGCTATTCAACATTTAGCAGGTATGAAAGACTCAAAAGTTATTGTAGCGATTAATAAAGACCCAGACGCACCTATATTTCAGGTGGCAGATTACGGCCTGGTTGCTGATTTATTTGAGGTATTACCGCAGCTTGAAAACGCGCTATAAACATATTCTGGTTGTAAAGCCGCGGTGAACTTAGGTTCCTGCGGCTTTTTTTATTCCACCTCAAGCATAGAATAATGATGCGCTGACAAAGTATCTAAAACACGCTTATCTTTTAATAAATTGAGCAACACCTCTGTTTGCTCTACAGAGCGGCTCGATTGGCTATTTACCAATAAAATTAGGGGGCGAACAAACGTATACTCACCATTTTTAATAGTTTCATCTGAAACGTTAACGCCATTGATACCGAGTAAATTTATTTTATTTATTTTTTTAGAGCCAAGCAGCTGCGAGACTGCACCGTAAGAGTCAAAAGCAATGGCATTTGGCATGCGTTGTACTATGCCAAGGGCTTGGTTAAATTCGTCATACATTTGCACTTCCATTTTAGGAAATAACCCGTGGTTACCTGCCTGCTTTAGTTTAATTGTATTACCATTTGGAACCCGCATAAAAGATAGGTTTAAAAACTCTAATAAAATATCAAAGGTGCCATGGTTATAGGCCTTACTAAACAGGAGAATTTTATTATCTCTTTGTGTCTCTGGTTTATAATTTGGGTTAACTTCTTGCCACGTTTTATATTTGCCCGCATAAATGTCGCTGAGTTGCTCTACGCTTAGCGAATCAATGTTATTTTTTTTGTTAGTAAAAAATACCAGCGCATCTTGTGCAATAACAATTTGACGTACATGAGGGTATTGCTCTTGCTCTTCATTGGTTAAATAGCGCGATGAAGTACCAATATCAATAATGTTTTGTGCTATGGCTTTAATGCCTTTAGTACTGCCCATGGAGCGGACTTGCATGGCCGTATTTGTTTGCTCTTCATAGTTGGGCTTTAATAAAAGCAACAGGTGCGAGACCGAAGAAGAACCGCCAATAAGTAAAGGCTTGTGATCTGGGGCAATATTAGAAACTGAAGTTGCAATGTTAGAGGATGAAAGCAGTACGGTGGCTGCCAAAATAAGGTTTTTTATCATGCTATTAGCCAAATAACGAATACGTTATAAAACTATAGCTCAAAATTTATAAATCTCTAATTTATAAACAGTATTTTACAAAGCCATAATTAAAAACAACAGATATCAAAAAGCCAGCAAAAAAGCTGGCTTTTTAAATCAATTAATTTGATTAGTACGTTGCGCTGCCTTTAGTACGAGGGAAGGCAATTACATCACGTACGTTGCCCATACCTGTAACATAAGCAACTAGGCGTTCAAAACCTAAACCAAAGCCAGAGTGTGGCACGCTACCGTATTTACGTAAATCGCGGTACCAGCTGTAATCTTCTTTGTTTAAGCCCATTTCATCTAAACGCGCATCAAGCACATCAAGGCGCTCTTCACGTTGTGAACCACCAATAATTTCACCAATGCCTGGCGCTACAACGTCCATAGCGGCAACGGTTTTACCGTCTTCGTTTTGGCGCATGTAAAACGCTTTAATATCGCGCGGGTAGTTTTTAATAACAACCGGTGCTTTAAAGTGCTCTTCAGCTAAGTAGCGCTCGTGCTCAGATTGTAAATCTACACCCCATTCAACGGCGTACTCAAACTTTTTACCACATGATTTAAGTATTTCTACGGCGTCAGTGTAATCAACTTGGGCGAAGTCTTTTTCTACAAACTCTTCTAAACGGCTAATCGCTGTTTTTTCGATACGTTGTGCAAAAAATTCCATATCGTCACGGCGCTCTTCAAGTACCGCTTTAAATACGTACTTAAGCATGTTTTCAGCAAGTTTTGCAATATCTTCTAAATCAGCAAATGCTACTTCAGGTTCAACCATCCAAAACTCAGCCAAGTGACGAGACGTGTTTGAGTTTTCTGCACGGAATGTTGGGCCAAAGGTGTAAATTTTTGACATAGCCGATGCGTATGTTTCACCATTTAACTGGCCAGATACCGTTAAAAAGGCTTCTTTACCAAAAAAGTCTTCGCTGTAATCAACGTCGCCTTTATCAGTGCGTGGCAAGTTTTGCATATCAAGTGTTGATACGCGGAACATTTCACCTGCGCCTTCACAGTCACTGGCTGTGATGATTGGGGTGCTGATCCAGTAAAAGCCTTGCTCGTGGTAAAAACGGTGAATAGCTTGTGCTAAACAGTTACGCACACGTGTTACTGCACCTATCATGTTTGTACGTGGGCGAAGGTGAGCGTGCTCACGTAAATACTCAATGCTGTGGCGCTTAGCGGCCATAGGGTATGAATCTGGGTTTTCTACCCAACCTAAAACTGTGACAGAATTAGCTTGAATTTCAAATGACTGACCTTTACCTGCAGATTGCACTAACACACCAGTAACCGACACAGAACAACCGGCTGTTAAGCTAGTAACTTCATCATAATTATTTAGTGAATTAGGAACTACCGCTTGAATAGGATCAAAACACGAACCGTCATGAACGGCTAAAAATGATATTCCTGCTTTTGAATCGCGGCGTGTACGGATCCAGCCTTTTACTGTTACTTGGCTGTCTACCACAACATTGCCTTTTAATAGCTCTGAAATCGCTAAATGGCTCATCTTCACTCCAATGATATAAGTTGCCTAACTGTATAATATTAACTACTCAACGCAGCGGTTAAATTTACTGCGTTGAACTTGAACCGTGTATCTTACCTAGTTAAATAAAATAAAAAAACTATTGTGAGCAACTCTTTAAAAGTTTTTATGCAAGTGGGTTACTTTTAAAGCGTTTTTTGCTTTAAATTACCACTATTGTTATTTGGTGCTCTGAAATTTAGTGATTTTGTGGCATTATTACTGCGTGTTGACTCTACGGATTGAAATTAGCCAACCTTGAGGCTATTTAATTACCGAGCAAAATTTGTGAGCTAGTGGGCGCGCTAACTGCTTCAGCGTTATTCTAATGGCTTACAATGATGAAATAATAAGTAACAATTAAGCCGGTAAATCAGCACATCATAATTTTAACTATTTAATATTTACCATTACCCAAAAATGGATGCTATGAAACAAGTTTTTATTTTAAGAGGGCTACCAGGAAGTGGTAAGTCTTACTATGCACAAACCCTAGCCGATGAGCTTGGTGGAGTAGATACAAGCCAGTATTTAATTTGTTCAACCGATGACTACTTTGTCAATGAACACGGCGAGTATCACTTTGATAAATTTAAACTACCGCAATATCATAATTTAAATTTAGCGCGCTTTATAAATGCTTTAGCGCAAAATATTCCGCTTGTGATTGTTGATAACACCAATATAAAAAAATGGGAGTTTATTGCGTACTCTCAAGCAGCACATGCACTTGGTTATCAAGTTAAAGAAGTTATTGTTGGTGAAGTAAAAGACAAGTCTATGCAGCATTTATACGCTAAGCGCAACACGCATAACGTGCCTTTAAAAACCATTAGTAAAATGGCGTACATGTTTGAGTGGTAGGTGAGTGTTACTTATGGCTTATTTAAGCTTTACTAAAGCGCTTAAATCACATTGAGTAATGGCATCTAGATGAGCAGTGATTTTTTCATTGCTCCAATCCCACCAAGCTATATCTAATAACGTACTTATTGTGTTGCTCTCAAACCTGGGCTTAATTACCCTTGCCGGATTACCACCTACCACGCTATAAGGGGGTACATCGCAGGTAACCACCGATTTACTTGCGATGATAGAGCCACTACCAATATTTACCCCTGGCATTATGGTTGCGTCATAACCAATCCATACATCGTGACCGATAACCGTATTGCCTTTAAAGGGTAACTCGCCAGCCTGCGGGGCCGATTTTTCCCAGCCGTTGCCAAATATAAAAAATGGATAGGTAGAAAACCCCGCGGTTTGATGATTAGCGCCGTTCATTATAAAGGTCACATTTTTAGCTATGGCGCAATAGCTCCCAATAATGAGACGATCCCCAATAAAATCGAAATGGTAAAGGACATTTTTTTCGAAGTTTTCAGGGCCGTCAGGATCGTCGTAATAGGTATAATCACCCACAACTATATTAGGCGAGGTAATAAAGTTTTTTAAAAAGCCAACCTGAGGAAAGCCCTCAACAGGGGCAGGGTTATTTGGATTAGGGCCCTGTTTAGACATAGCTACCTCATAGTTTAATTATTGTTTTTTATACACAGCCAGCGGGTGAGTAGTAACAATAGATACATGAACGCTGTCACCCGGGTTAACCACAACCTCGTGGCTTACACGGCTAGTAACGAGCGTATTACAGCTTAATTTAACCGCACATAAACGGCTGCCACCTTCAAAGCGTACCCAAACAACTTCACCGTTAGGTTGATTTAAGTTTTGAATAAGTTGTACATCGTCAGGGCGAAGCAACACATCTACATCGCCACTGTCGCAGTCTATACCTTGCCCTGGTGCTACGCCAATGCTAGTGGTTGCTTGGCCATTTTCAAACTGCCCAGCAATAAAGCTTGCCTCACCTAAAAAGCGCGCTACAAAGCGGTTGTTTGGCATGCTAAAGCATTGTTCAGGGCTGTCGAGTTGCTGTATTTTACCGTTTTGTAATACACCTACACGGTCACCTACCGAAAGCGCTTCTTCTTGGTCGTGAGTAACCCACACGGCAGGCACTCCCGCTTCTTTTAGGGCGTTTCTTATATCCCAGCGCAGCATATCTTTTAATGCGGCATCAAGGTTAGAAAGTGGTTCATCAAGTAACACAAAATCTGGCTGGTGAGCAAGTGTACGCGCAAGTGCTACGCGCTGTTTTTGACCACCGGAGAGGGTGGCTGGCTTTTTTGCTCTAAAATCATTTAGACCAAGCAGTTTAATCCAATGATCGGCAATGGCGGTGTCTTTTAATCTAAAACAAATGTTTTGCTCAACCGTTAAATGAGGAAACAATGCAAAATCTTGAAACACCATACCAACACTGCGTTTTTCAGGGGGCACATTACGTTTTGGCGTTGCGCGCCATTTGCCTACGTTTATTTCACCCTCACTAATGGGGATAAGCCCTGCAAGTGCTTGCAATATTGTACTTTTACCGCAGCCCGTAGGGCCTACTAGCATGAGAATTTCATTTTCACCTAACGATATATTTAAATCGCTTACTACACGGTTACTGCCGTAATCTATAGACAACTGGCTTACAGATAGCATTTGTTTTTAAATCCTCAATGTTCGAGTTGGTTACGTTTTTCGCCAGACATCATAATAGCTAAGCCACAGGCAGAAATCACCACTAACAATAAACCGGGAATGGCAGCGCGGCCAAAATAACCGGCTTCGTACACACGCCATAAATAGGTTGAAAGGGTTTCAAACCCGGTTGGGCCTAGCAATAGCGTTGCTTCAAGCTCGCGCATTGATTCTAAAAATACCAATGCAGCACCGGCAATAATACCACGCATTGTTAGCGGCAGGGTAATGCGAGTAAAGGCTTCACGAGGGCTTGCACCTAATACGCGCGCCGACTTTATTAAGCTTTGATCTAAATGCTCTGTACTGGTGCGAATAGAGCCAACTGCAAGCGGTAAAAATCGTAGCATGTAAGCAATAATCAGAAGCGCTAATGTTTGATATAAAAACGGGAGTTGCAAGCCGCCATATACCAGCGCGGTACCCATCACAATGCCAGGAATACCAAAACCAAAATAGGTAACACGCTCCATTATTCTGCCGGCTTTTCCGCTTAATGCGGCATGAGCAACAGGGATAGCCACAATAACCGCCACTATGGCTGCAATGGCTGAGGCATACGCTGAGTTCCACGCTATGCTAAAGTCAAAGTTGCTGTAACCATCGCGTGCTAGCCAAACAAAAAATATCGCTAGTGGTAAACCAATAGCTAACAATAAAATAGGGCCAAACGCAGCAATCATTGCGGTTATTTGCCATTTAGTGGGAAATAAAACCAGTGGGCGACCGTGTCGTTCAGAGGCGGTTTTTATTTGTGATTCTATTAAAAGTAAAAAGCCAACAATAACCATTAATTGCAGCGACAACATTGCCGCGCGCCCTAATGCAAACGCATTGTATTCTACGTAAATTACCCGGGTAAAGGTATCTAGGCGCATCATTGCGGGTGTACCAAAGTCTGAAAGTGTATAAAGCGCCACTAATAATGAGCCCGCTGCAATACCGTTAACTACACGGGGTAAAATTACTTTAAACACACTTTGTGTCATCGACATACCCAAGGTGCGCGCTGCATTTACCATGCTGGCATCTAAACTGAGCAGTGACGAGCGTGTGGTCATCATTACAAAAGGGAAGGTATATAAGGTCATTACAATGGCTGCACCGCTTAACCCGTACATGGGTGGGGTTTCAAAGCCAAGTAGGTTATTTATTTCACCCCCTGGGCCAAACGCAGCGTACAAAGTAAATGCGCCAATATAACTTGGAATAGCCAAGGGCGCGGCAAAAATCACCAGCCATATTTTTTTAAAAGGCAAATGCACATAAGCACTTATAAAAGCCAGTGGTACCCCAATCAGAATTGAGCCAAATACGGTTAAGCCCATTAGCGATAACGTATTGCCCAGTATTTTTAAATTATGACTGTCAAAAAGGGTACTGGAGTCGCTAGCAAGGGTAATTAAAATATAAACAGGGGTAATCGTAATGAGCGCTGCAAGCAGCGCCATTGGGTAAGAAGCAGGTATTCGCATTTATAAAACGCCGTTGTTGCGCATCAAGTTGATGGTGGGGCGTAAATCCGCAAGTTGAGTTAAATCAACCTTTGGTGGAGATATGTCACTCAGCGATGGTAAGCCTGCCGGTTGAGTAATGCCATTAACAAGCGGTATTTCATACGCTTCTCGGGCTAAATAACCTTGTACTTCTTCGCTTAATAAGTAACGCATAAAGTTAGTAGCAAGTGGGTCATTGTTTAGCGTTAAAATACCCGAGGCATTGACTAAACAACCTGCATCTTGCTCGGTAAAGGCTAAGTCTAATTTAGCATCTGGTTTACCCGATTTAAGACGCAGCGTGTAGTAGTGATTAGCAAAACCAATATCTACTTCACCACGTTCTACCGCCATTACAACACCGAGTTCACCGGCGTATGTTTTAGCGCGCTTTTTAACTTTTTTAAGCCATTTAGCAGTTTTATCATCGCCTTCTAAAATACGCATAGCGGTAACAAACGATTGAAACGATGCATAAGCAGGGGCCCAACCAATTGATAAATCGCTATCTGCAATCTCCATTATGCTTGTTGGAATTTGATCTTTGGTTAAACGCGATGTGTTATACGGCAAGGTTCTGATCCGACCGGTAACCGGCGCCCATTGATCGTATCTAAATTGCGGTTGTAACTGTGCAGATAAATCACTTGGTAGGGGCTTTGCAAGGCCTGCATCGGTAACTAGGCCAATAGCACCTGAGTCAACCGCCCAAAATAAATCGGCGCGGCGTACACCTGCCTTTGCCTCTGCCACTATAGTATTGGCAAGTGCAGCAGTCGGACCGCGGCGAATAGCTAAGTTAAAGTCAGGATTTTTATTCTGAATCGCTTGTAATACATTTTCATACAAACCACCTTCACCACGGCCTAGGTATAAGGTTAAATCACCTTTAAGCTTTGGTAAATTATCAACAGAAACTGGGTTTGCTATATCGGCAGCTAGTGCGCGAGAAAGGGGCAGTGGCAAAGCGCCAACAACCCCTAACGCAGCTAGGCCTTGTATAAAGGTCCTACGCTTCACTTAAAAAACATCCTTACGCGACTTCTCCGCTTTTTCTATTAGCGTTTTAGCGCGGTCTAATTTAGTGTGCATATCACTTACCACGTCACGTACTTCATCAACGCTTTTAGCGCTTTTAATTGTTTGCGGTAGTGTTACGTTAAAATCTTTTTCCAGCACTTCTACTAGTTTTGCATCTTGTTCGATAAGCGTACCTTCTACGCCTTCAAAAAGGTGTAAATACGTATCGTGAACAATTTCAGTGGCTTCTTCGTTTAAGCGCTCTGCAAATTTAGCAACAACACGGTCAAGCTTGTGCTTGATTTCGTCAATGGTGGCACTTTGGGTCATGCCTTCTGTAGCAGTGGCTTTAACTGTATCAAGTAAGCCTTTTTGCTGGAATTTTGCCGCAAGCTTAACAGCACCAAGACCTTGCCACAAGGCTATGTTCATGGCTTTTTGCTGATTGCGCACTTCTTGGGCAGGCTTGTTGTTATCAATGGCCATTTTTACACCATAAATGCCTTGCCAAATTGAGGCATATACAGGCACAAAGTTAGTTTCAATAGCGCTGTGAAACTTAACCGACTCCCAATATTCAATTAAATCGTCGCTGTTTACAGCCTTTGCACCGCTTTTGCTGTAGTCAGTTACCATGGTGTCTACTTTACCAACCATCCATTCAACTTCTTCTGAATAGTCTTTAATGTTTTCTTGTAAATGGTTTACGTGCTCACCAATTGGGCCGTTAGCTAGCGCCGGTTGCGTTACAAAAGCAGAAGCTAACAATAAGCTTGCACCTAATGTTTTTACAGATTTAGAAAGGTGTTTCATAGTAAAGAGTCCGAAAAGGTAATTGTAAATGATAGACATTATCATATCCGTAATATTTACTAAAATCAATATAACAAATACGTCAATGCAAAGCTCAAAACCTGAGCAAAATTAATACCTAACAGGCAAATAATGACTATGCCTTTTAGGTATAATTTAACGCTTAGCAGTAATGCTTACCTGCAATTGCAGTGTAAATGGCATCACATAAGGTGTGTATACTGGCTGAGTCACTAATATACGGGGGCATTAGGTAAATAAGTTTACCAAAGGGTCTAATCCATACGCCTTGCTCTACAAAAAAGGCTTGAATTTTAGCAACATCTACATTGCCAGCGGCATCAGTTAGCTCTACAACACCTATTGCGCCTAAGGTACGCACATTGGCAACAGCATCTAATTCATTGCACTTTTTAAGCTGTTGTAGTTGAGTGTTTATATCGCTAATGCGTTGTTGCCAATCCTGCGCTAAAAGTAAATCTATACTGGCGCACGCAACTGCACAGGCAAGCGGGTTGCCCATAAATGTAGGTCCGTGCATCAAAACGCCGGCTTCACCTTCGCTAATGCCTGTGGCTATTTTATCACTGGTGAGTGTAGCCGAAAGGGTCATTGAGCCACCGGTAAGGGCTTTGCCAATACATAAAATATCAGGCTCTATAGTAGCGTGCTCTACAGCAAATAATTTACCTGTGCGGCCAAACCCTGTGGCTATTTCATCGCAAATCAGTAATACATTATATTGTGTGCATAATTTACGAACGCAGGCTAAATACGCGGGGTGATAAAAGTTCATGCCGCCGGCGTTTTGTACTATGGGCTCAATAATAAAGGCGGCTACCTCGTGGTGGTGCGTTTTAAAGTATTGTTCAAGCGTTTGGGCTTCTGCTTGGTTAAACTCGCCATCAAATTTACTTACAGGGGCGGGTACAAACACATGCTCTGGTAAAAAACCTTTATATAAACTGTGCATAGAATTAACCGGATCGCACACGCTCATAGCGGCAAATGTATCACCATGATAACCCTTATACGGTGTCATTAATTTTTGCTTGTGTTTAAGCCCTTGGCTTAACCAATATTGCAGCGCCATTTTAATCGCTACTTCTACACTTACCGAGCCGCTATCGGCTAAAAACACCTTAGTTAAACTTTTTGGGGTAATTGTAATAAGCCTTTTACACAGCTCTACCGCGCTGTTATGGGTAATGCCGCCAAACATTACATGGCTCATGCTATTAATTTGTTCAATCATGGCGTTATTTAATACCGGATGATTATAGCCATGAATTGCGCTCCACCATGAGGCCATGCCATCTATGAGTTGCTCGCCGGTTTCTAGGTAAATTAAATTATGATTTGCATGAGTAACAGGATAAACCGGGATAGGCTGTGTCATTGATGTGTAAGGGTGCCAAATATGGTCACGATCAAAATCAAGGTCAATCGTTTGTTTTTTATTCATATGTAAACTTTAACGTGATGGGTTTCGTTGACAATGGTACTTCAAGACGTAGACTAATCCAACATCACCACTGAGAAAAATAAGAGACTACTATGGAACTTGCACCTGTTCGCCACGATTGGACCCACGCCCAAGTAAAGGCATTATTTGAAATGCCATTTAACGATTTATTATTTAAGGCGGCATCGGTTCATCGCGCTAATTTTAATCCTAACGAAGTACAAATATCTACTTTATTATCTATTAAAACAGGGGCTTGCCCAGAGGATTGTAAATACTGTCCGCAATCGGGGCATTATAAAACCGACTTAGAGCGCGAGCGCCTACTAGAAGTAGAAAAAGTGGTAGAGCAAGCACGCCTAGCTAAACAAAAAGGCGCAACCCGTTTTTGTATGGGCGCAGCATGGTCAGATCCAAAAGACAGAGACATGCCGTATATTTCTAAAATGGTCAAAGAAGTAAAAGAACTTGGCCTAGAAACCTGTATGACGCTTGGTAAACTTACCAACGAAAAAGCACATGAGCTAAGTAGCGCAGGGCTTGATTACTACAATCATAACCTCGACACTTCGCCTGAATATTACGAGCAAATTATATCAACGCGTACCTTTGAAGACAGGTTAAATACCATAGATCACGTACGCGATGCCGGCATGAAAGTATGCTCAGGCGGTATTGTCGGTATGGGCGAGCAAGCAAGCGACCGTTACGGTTTATTAATGCAGCTGGCAAATTTACCACAACAACCAGAAAGCGTACCTATTAATATGCTGGTAAAAGTAAAAGGCACACCGCTTGAAAACGTAGACGATTTAGATCATTTTGAATTTATACGCACTATAGCTACCGCCCGTATTATGATGCCACAAAGCTATGTGCGTTTATCGGCAGGTCGCAGCGCCATGAACGAGCAAATGCAATCAATGTGCTTTTTTGCAGGCGCTAACTCAATATTTTATGGTGATAAACTACTCACAACCGAAAACCCAGAGGCCGATGCCGACATGAAGCTAATTAAAAAATTAGGCATGAACCCAGAAAAACACCAAGACTATTCAGACGAAGCCGTTGCCGCATCGCTGTCATCGCAAGTGGCCGATAAAGCAACCTCAGCCTTATTTTACGAAGCCTAAGCTTACCTTTTATGCCATTTGAATTTTTAAATACGCATTTGCAGCAACAACAGCAACATGCGTTATTACGTAAACGCCATGTGGTGCAGCGCGCCACAGCACGTACCATTACGGTAAATAACGCAACGTACCTTAATTTTGCCAGTAATGATTACCTAGGCTTTGGTGATTGCAGTATTAACCTTGAGCAAAACAACGTACTCGGTAGCCACAGCTCACCTTTAGTGACTGGGTATCAGGCGCAGCAACAGCAGCTAGAGCAATACTTATGTAGTGCGCTTGGCTACGAGGCAGGCATGTTGTTTAACTCGGGGTTTAGTGCAAATAGCAGTGTAATTAAAGCGTTGTTTAACGATAAAAGCGCGGCGCAAAACAGTGCTATTTTTCAAGATAAACTCAACCACGCTAGCTTGATTGACGGCGCAATGCATTCAAATGCAGCATTAATACGCTTTAACCATAACGATTTAAAGCATTTACGTTCGCGTCTCGAAAAATCAAAAGCACACAATAAGCTAATTATTAGTGAAGGGGTGTTTTCGATGGATGGCGACACCGCCCCCATAAAAGAGCTGCTTGCTTTAGCTAAAGAGCACAATGCTTGGCTTATGATTGACGATGCACATGGTTTTGGCGCACTAGGTAAAACCGGTTTAGGTAGCTGTGAGGCATTATTAGATGAAGGCTTAGCACTTCCCGATATACTGGTTATTACTTTTGGAAAAGCAGTAGCAAGCAGCGGAGCCTGTGTATTAGCAAAAAACCAATTTATTAATTACATGCTGCAGTTTAACCGCGACTATACGTATTCAACCGCTATGTCGCCGCTTATGGCAGCACTTACGCTTACGCGCTTGCAAGCCATTAAATGTGCAGATATTAAACGCGAGCAGCTTAGTAGTAACATTGCTTTTTTTAAGCAGCTTTGTAAACAACACGCCATTGCGGTAATGGAGTCAAACACCGCTATTCAGCCCATTGTACTTGGCTGCGCAGAGCAAACGTTACACGCAGCACAAAGGCTTAAACAGCAGGGTATTTGGCTAACCGCTATTCGCCCACCCACGGTTGCGCATAATACCGCGCGGTTACGTGTAACCTTAACAGCGGCGCATACCCATGCAGATATAACAGCACTTGTTGAGCACTTAAAAGGCGCAATAGCATGATTGCGCAGGCTTTAGCTCATACCCACAGTAAGCAAGCTTTAAATAAAAAGCCCGCGCTTTTACCTATAAATGGGGCTTCACAAAAGCGTGCGCTTATACAAAGTGCTGAGCAAGTACGCCCTCATACAGCGCTTAAAAAGGGGGCGAATGATAAGTTTTCTAAAGCAGCTGAGCAGTACAACAGCCATGCCAATGTACAAAAACAGGCAGCAAGCGATTTATTTAAATTAATAAACTCCCAGTCGCACAACCAAAGTAAATGCTGTGTAGATCTAGGAGCTGGCCCACTGGTTAATACCTCGCAGCTAAGCAAACAATACGGCCAAGTAATTGCCATAGATTTAAGCTTAAACATGCTTAAAAGCGCTGCATTAACTAACCCAAAAATTTGCGCCGATATGGATAACCTGCCGCTACAAGCAAACAGTATTGACGCTATATTTAGTAACTTTGCAGTGCAGTGGTCGGCTAATTTTGAAAAATTAATGCAGGCGCTTTATAAAAGCTTAAAGCCTGGCGGGCAGGCTTATATAAGCACAGTTGTTGCGGGTTCGCTTAACGAAATTAAAACAGCGTTTGCAGCGCTTGATAACCGTAGCCATATAAATACCTTTAATACACACGCTTATATAAACCAGTCGGTCCAAAAGGCAGGGTTTAGTATTAATAGTTCGCAAAAAGTAATTTATACCGATTGTTATTCAAGCCCGTTAAAAGCCATTAAATCTATTAAAGCCATTGGTGCTACAACGCAAAATCATGCTAATTCACGCCAAGGGTTATTAACTAAGTCGGCGCTACAACGGGTGTGCAATGCGTATCCGCTTTTAAACAATCAAGCGTGTGTATCTTACCATGTGGTATTGTTATCATTACAAAAAAGCCATGAGTAGCTAATATTAAAATTAATCAAGGCAGTAAAATGAAAGAATTTTTTATTACCGGTACCGACACCGACGCCGGAAAAACCCACGTGACTAGTTTGCTATTAAAGCTACTTGCCCAACATAAAAAAAACGCAATTGGCTTTAAGCCACTTGCCGCAGGCTGCGAAATGGCGTTTGATCAGCTAGTAAACGCCGATGCACTAATGCTAATGGAAAGCGCCACGGTAAGTGCCAAATACGATGTAATAAACCCCTTTGCCTTTGCGCCGCCTATTGCGCCGCACATAGCCGCAGAGCAAGTAGGGGTAACCATTACGCTCGATAAACTAAGTACAGCGTACTCAACACTCAAACAACAAGGTGCCGATTACCACCTAACCGAAGGCGCTGGTGGCTGGGCACTACCAATTAATAACACCGATTATTTATACGACTGGGTTAAGGCCGAGCAACTACCCGTAATTTTAGTAGTAGGCATGAAACTAGGCTGTTTAAACCATGCTTTACTTACCGCTGCCCATATGCAAAGTTTAGGTATTAACTGTGTAGGCTGGATTGCCAACCAAGTAGACCCAAATATGGATGAATACCAAGCTAACCTTGATTCGTTAAAAGCACGTTTGCCATTTCCTATTTTGGCTATAAGCCCATACAGCGAGCAAACCCCTAAACTACAAATATACAAAACCTTACTTAATACCCTCAATATACAGAGCTAATTGTGGCTGCTTTGCGTTTTTAAATGCAAAGCAGTTTTTATATTAAATACATGAGCTTATTAATTGTATTTGCGCCTTGAAAATACCCCCTTTAGTACACATATTACAAGTTAAAGCTATTGTTACTAAGGAAATAAACCGCTACATGACGCACCCATACATTAAACGCTTCGCTCAAAACACACAGGTAACGGGTGAACCCGAGGTAAAGCCAACTGCTCAGCCTAAAACCCGTGTGGGCATTTTAGGTGGCGGCACAGCAGGGGCAACAATAGCTATTCGATTGGCAGCGCTAGGGATTCATACCACTATTTTTGAGAAAAAAAAGTCACTTATAGATGGCCCACCTATGTGCCATTTACACGCCGGTGGTAATTTATACCGTGAAATACCTGACGAAGACTGCATAGATTTACTCAAACAATGTATTGATATTTTACGCCTATACCCCTACACCATAGACGTACGCCCAACCGTGTTTGCAGTGCCAACGCGAGATGACGACTCACCCGATGATTTACTACCACGATTAAATAAAATCACCAACGCGTATAAAGAGTTAGTTGAGCAAGACCCTAACAACAAAGTACTTGGCGAGCCAGACAATTACTACCAGCTGTATAGTCATGAGCAAATGATAGCGCTGAGTATAAAAGAGCAGGTTGCAGAGCCTAAAACGCTAGATGAGTGGATGATCCCCGTTGCTAAGCACCTAAACTTAAGCAAAGTAAAATACCCGCTAATTGTTGCGCAAGAATACGGGTGGAATATTTTTAGGTTATCGGCCAGCGCCCAACTTGCGCTTGCCCAGTACGAACACGCTAATGTACTTACCAGCACAGAGGTAAAGCAAGTTAGCCAAGCTGAGCAAACCAGTGCCAATAACCAATCGCCAACCTGGAAAATTGAATACCAAAACAACCAAAGCGACTCTACGCAAACACTAGAGGTAGACTACCTTATTAATGCCTGTGGCTTTCAAACCGGTATTGTAGATGACATGGTAGGCGTAGAGGCCAAACGTATGGTCGAATTTAAAGCCTCTTACATTACGCATTGGCAAGGTGCTGGCGGGCAAATTCCAGAAATTATTATTTATGGTAACCGTGGCACGCCAGAGGGCATGGCACAACTAACGCCTTATCCTAATGGCTATTATCAAATTCATGGTATGACCAACTCAATTACCTTGTTTAACGATGGTCTAGCCGATACCAACGAGCAAAGTGCACAGCCGCAATTGCCAGCTAAATACTTAAATTACATAAACAATGGGTGGGATCAGCAAGTACTAAAAGCGCGTAGCCAAAAAGCCATTGATTATGTAGCCGAGTTTGTTCCGGCATTTAAAAACGCTAACCCGCAAAACAATGCCTTGTTTGGTGGCCAGCAAATCCCAGGAGAAGACGACACCTTGCGCGTCGCAGATGTTAGCTTATATTCGCATATTAGCTACGCACGTGCCGAAAACGTAAAAGCGTCATCTACCTTAATCGCTGCTGATGAAATAGTGGCTGAATTTACTAAACTTGGCTTAATAAGCGACGATGCGCACATAAATGAGCATCGTACTCATCACCAGTGGACGTATCTTCAACAACACAACCATGCAGATATAACCAAGGTGGCGCAATTACTCGCAAAAGAGCGCGGTTTTCCTACAGATATGGCAACAATTAATAATTGCATTACAAGTAGCGGCATAACCAGCAACTAATTGTTTTTATTGGCGTAACGAGGTTTTATAATTGCGTTACGCCACACTTTACTCCCTTTTTAAACTCCTCAAAAAATTTATTAATAAACTTGCAAATAACCCTTGCGTTATGACATAGTTTGTCACAGAATAGCCTCAACGCCTTGACATAGTGTGTCATGACGTAATGATTGCTTTAACCTAATTTAATTTTATGTTCGGTGATCAAACCTATTTTTGTGAGGACAATATGAAACGTATATTTTTGTTTTTATTAACTAACCTAGCGGTTATGTTGGTATTAGGTGTAGTGCTTTCAATAATAATGAGCGCGCTGGGTTTAAGCCATCGTAGCCTTGGCGGAATATTACTTATAGCCTCTGTATTTGGCTTTGGTGGCTCGTTTATTTCGTTATTTATGTCTAAGTGGATTGCTAAAAAATCAACGGGCGCACAGGTAATTACTCAACCGCGCAACGAAACCGAGCACTGGCTTGTACAAACTGTATCAGCACAAGCGCAAAAAGCAGGTATAAAAATGCCTGAAGTAGCAATTTACGACAGCCCAGAAATGAACGCCTTTGCAACTGGCCCAAGTAAAAACAACTCGCTGGTGGCGGTAAGCACAGGGTTATTACATAACATGAATCAAGACCAAGCCGAGGCCGTACTTGCCCACGAAGTATCGCACGTTGCTAATGGCGACATGGTAACGCTTACGCTAATACAAGGCGTGGTAAATACCTTTGTAATATTTGCCGCAAAAGTACTGGCAGGCATAGTTGATAACTTTTTAAATGGCGATGAAGAAGAGGGCGGTAGTAGCTGGTCTTACTTTTTATTCGATATGTTATTCCAAGTTGTATTTGGTGTGCTTGCAAGCATAGTGGTAGCAAGTTACAGCCGTAAGCGTGAATTTGCAGCCGACAGCGGCGCAGCTAAATTAGTAGGTGCAGACAAAATGCGCTCAGCTCTAGAGCGATTAAAGCAAAACCACCCGTCGCAATTACAAGGCTCAATGATGGCCTTAGGTATAGCAAGTGGTAAAGGTATGGCTGAACTGTTTTCATCTCACCCACCGCTAGATGCGCGAATAGACGCCCTGCGTAAATAAGCTAACCCTTATTTAAAAACACAAAAGCCAGCTAATTAGCTGGCTTTTTAGTATGTGGTAACTGGTTTATCAAGGGTTAAAGTTATTTACTAAAAATAATATCGGTAATGCCCTCAGGTGAGAGTATTTCAATCCAGTAGCCGTCAGGGTCTTTTATAAATGCTAAGCCCTTCATTGAGCCATCATCTGGCTTTTTAACAAATTCTACATCGTATTTTGCAAAGCGCTCACTCGCGGCGTATACATCGGGTACGCTAATACCAATATGGCCAAAGCCTTTAGGCTCTTGGTTACCGCTGTGGTAGCCCTCAAAGCTGTCGTCGTTTTCTGTACCCCAGTTATGGGTAAGCTCGATTAATGCAGGGCGACCAAATACCCATTTAGCTTTGGTTTTATCATCACCTTGCGGCTGCTCTGGCTCGTAGCCTAAAAAGTACAATGTAAACTTCATTTCAGGAAAGTCATACTTACCTAACAGCTTCATACCTAATACATTTTGATAAAATTCGAGCGACGGTTTGGGATCCTTAATACGCAACATAGTTTGCTGCATCACATAGCCTTGAGTGGCCTGTTCAATTTGCTCTGTAGATTCGTTATAGCTAGACATGGTAATCCTTTGTATAAATTAAGAAGCGAAAACTTAGATATAATGCTTAAACCAACATAATCAACCGTCGTTTAAATTTAAACTGCCCTGAGCTTAAAAGAGTGGTGCAAAATAGTTAGTGAAGCTTAATATCATTTATCATTAATGCGCCCCAAGTAGTTTCATCGCTACAGCCATTTATTTCTGAGTTTATAAACATACACCCATACCCTTTGGCTTCTGTTTTTTGAATTTCTGTGTAAACACTAGCACCATTATCAGATAGCCAAGTAGTGGTGCGTTCACGGCCATAAGGTAATATAAGAGGAATAGGAATGATTGGCGAAATTATAACACCCACCCATTTAAAGCCATCCCCATACTTAATTTGTTTAACGGCGGTGCCTTCAACTGGCTTTTGGCCTGAAGTATATGTTTCAACGTGCACTAAATCGTAAGAAACACACCCTTGTACCAGTATTAATACTCCGATAACTATCGCTTTTTTAATTAATTTCAAGATAAATCCCTTTATAACGTTATTGAGCAAAGAAAACTGTTAATTTGTACCTAAAATGATAATCACATTATCCTTTGAAAAAGTAAACTTATAACTCCATATCGGTTACTTTGAATACTTGTGTAATACGTAGGTACCTATGTCGATAAACAAAGTACGATGCAAAGTAAAATTAAGTTTGTAAAACAGTTAGCAAAATAAAATAGGGCGCTTTATTCATCGTTATTTAACTATGTGCCATGTAGGGTTTAATTAACTATTGCAGGAACTACTTACAGTAAGTAAATAACGCATATAAAGGAGTAACTATGTTTTTTGATGATATGCAGGGCTTAATACGCGTACTTATTATTGGCGTGCTGGGTTATGTAGCGCTGGTATTTTGGCTGCGTATATCGGGTAAGCGTACGCTTTCTAAATGGAACGTGTTTGATTTTATTGTCACTATTGCGCTGGGCTCTATTTTAGCCTCGGTGATCATTACAAAAAGCGTTGCGCTGCTAGAGGGCATGCTCGCGTTTGTTGTACTAATAGGGCTGCAATATTTTATTACGTGGCTAAGTGTGCGCTCATCTAAATTTGCTTCGCTTATAAAAGCAGAGCCTACGCTATTGCTGAGTAATGGAGAATATTGCACGGCGGCACTTAAATCGCAGCGGGTAACTAAATCAGAAATTCGTGCTGCCATTCGTGGTGCGGGTATATTAGCCATAGAAGATGTAGCCGCTGTAGTACTAGAAACCGACGGCAGTTTTAGCGTACTAAAGCAAAATAACAGTGGGTTAAAAACGGCGCTGAGTGATGTAAGTGAGCAATAAAGTAAGGCGCTAGTACTTATACTTATACTTATATTAATTAAGGCAGGTTTAATACCTGCCTTATCTTTTATTAAAGCCTAATTTATTTAGCGTGATGCTCTAACAAACTAAAGGTAGGTAAACGCCACTTAAAGCGAATTGACGCCATACGTATTAAGTAGCCTGCAACAAGGCTTACAATAATGCTGATGTTGTCATCAATATTGTAATGGTGCAGTGCTAGGAATAAGCAGGCAACCAGTAACGATACACTCGCGTATAGCTCGTTATGTAGTACTAAAGGTGCTTGGCGACATATTAAATCGCGCAGCAACCCACCAAATACACCGGTTACAACTGCAGCCACAACACAAATACCATAGTGCAGGCCCATATTTAGCCCCACTTGGCAGCCAATAATGCTAAACGCCGCAAGCCCTAGCGCATCTAAGCGCATAAAAATGCCTTTAAATTTAACCACCCACTTAGCAAGCCACGTAGTCACAATGCCCGCTATACAAGTAATTAAAAGGTATTCAGGGTGCTGAACCCAGGTAAGCGGGTAATTGCCAAGTAAAATATCTCGCACGCTACCACCACCAATTGCTGTTGCACTGGCAACCAGTACAACGCCAAACCAATCCATTTTCATTCGCCCTGCGCTAAGTGCGCCGGTCATGGCTTCTGCGGTAATACCAATAATATAAACAACGGTTAGTAGCATGAGATAATCACTTGAAAATTGCACGTAAAAATAAGGTGTGGATTGTATAGATAAATTAAGTAAATAACGAATGAAAAATCACACTAAAAACGCTTAATTCAGATAGAAATAACTAATAATAAAACCTAGTGTAAACAAGCTGTTAAGCTAATCGCTTCGCAAAAGTTAGCTGTCGTAGAATAAAGGACAAATGGCCGTAATTTATAAAATAAAACAGGCTATTTTTTTGCTGCATTATAAACCTCAAAGCTCGGAATTTTCCCTATACGGTTAAGTGTTTTGCCAACCAATTTGAGTATTTAAATTAACCTAATATGAATATTTGGTTGCGTGGTAGCAATTTAGGAACGTATACTAACTACTCTTAACTTAAATGGAATTTGCGTAATCGCAGCTTAATCAGCACAGGTAAATACATGAACAAAGGATTGTTAAAAGCGTGGAATGACGAAAAGGGCTTTGGTTTTATTAAATCAGACTCCTTAGCGCACGACACCTTTATACACATTTCAGCGCTCAAACACATGAGCCGCAAGCCAAAAGTGGGCGACACCATTTATTTTGAAGTCGCTACACAGCCCGATGGTAAAACCAAAGCCGTTAATTGCCGAATAGAAGGCGTAGCTGCGCTTAAAGTTACACATAAAAAACCAAACCATCATCGTGTTGCTAAATCTAATTTTACTGATAGTTTTTTAGGCAAAGTCGCCTCAATTAGTATTATCGCTGTACTTGGTTTTGTTGCAGTAAATAAATACAACCATTATCAAAGTAGTGAGCAATTTAATAACCACACTCCCGTTATTACCAACGCCGATTTAGCCACCTTTGACGAGCAATACCCAAAAACCGTTATTCCTCAAGGCACGCAAAATTTTACCTGCGATGGCAGGCAGCACTGTAGCCAAATGACTTCACGTGCAGAGGCGGTATTTTTTATAAATAACTGCCCAAATACAAAAATGGATGGTGACGGAGATGGTGACCCATGTGAGAGGGATACAAGGTTCCAAGATGAGTTGTAATTTTATAAATCGATTAGTTAAAGGTTAAGTTTAAGATAGGTTTACTGTGGGCTGTATATAAATACAGTGGTTCGCAATTTATCCCATAACATTATTAAAAAGCGTTTTGGGGTTAAATAATGAAGGCCAATAAATAACCCTTGTAGTTAGTTCTTACTAGTTGTTTAGTGTAAATATCGAAAAATGTAATATACGCCGTTTTTGGGTGTCATAACCCTCCAAAGTGGGATTCAATAAACTGTTAGCTGTTTCCGTATTTGACATAGGTAGGTGATGGAAAATTTTATACTAGAAATGGATAAAGGAGAGCTACATGTTCATCTTAATGGGCTTGTCAGTTCGGAACTTGTAATCAAATTACTTAATAATAATATAATTGATATTCCACAAGGCTTTGACCTTGAAAAAGACCTCAATATCATAAAACCAGCTAAGAGTTTATCTTCATACCTCAAACCTTGGGAGCTATTAAGGTTTGTTCCTAAAAGCAGATCAGATTTAACCTTGATTGTATTTGATGCATTTGAAAATCTAAGAAAGAGTAATGTGAGATTTGTAGAACTACGAAATAGTGTTTTATATATAGCTTTGCTTAATGAAGTAAATGTCGACGTAGCAATGGCATGGTTATTAGAAGATGTCTCAAGAGCATCTGAATTTTACGATATTAAGGCTGGCCTAATTCTTACGGTTACTAGAGGGGACTACTCACTAGAACAACTCCGATCACTGTTGAACGCTTATATCAAGTTAGGAAAGCCTGATTTAATTGTTGGTTTAGACCTTGCTGGAAATGAAGACATTAATGTTTCTAGCGCACTAGCGTATGAGTTTGTTCGTGCTAAAACTGAATTTGGGCTGAAAATAACCATTCATGCAGGTGAAACAGGAAATTTTGAAAACATAGTGATAGCTGTTAATGACTTTAAAGCTAATCGAATTGGTCATGGAACGGCTGCAATAAAATCCCAACCAACGTTGGAACTACTCAAAGAGAAAGACATATGCGTCGAAGTTTGTCCAATAAGTAATAGATTAACAAATGCAGTAGGTGAGAGAGAATCACATCCTGTAATTGAGTTTATAAATAATGAGGTGGCCTTTGTTATATGCTCAGACAACCCTTCCATTCACAGGTCCAGCATAACTCAAGATTATATTGAATTTTATCGTGAAACAAAGAGTTCATTACACATTAAAAATATGCTGGAGATACAAAAAAAATATAGCTTCATAAAAGGATTGTCATGCAAATAAGGTTTGTTTCAAAAAATGATTTCAAAGTGGCTGAAGTTCAAAAAATATTAGAGGGGACTGGTGTAACAATTGTTGCTGCAAAGCACTCAATTAACGAAATACAAACAGAGAATGTAAATGAATTAGTTAAAGATAAACTGTTAAAAGCATTCAAGAAAGTTGGACGTCCTGTTTTTGTAGAACATACTGGTCTTTATATAGACAGTTTGAATGGATTTCCCGGTGGCTTAACACAAATATTTTGGGATAAATTAAATGCAGAGAAATTTTCGTCCTTACTAGGAAACGGAGACAATCTTGGGCTAGTTGCTAAAACAATTATAGGTTACTGCGATGCTAAAAAAATGTATTTTTTTGAAGGTGCAATAAAAGGCACTATATCTCCAGAACCAAAAGGAGATAGAAGCTTCCAATGGGATTGCATATTTATACCTGAAGGTGAAACAGAAACATTTGCTGAAATGGGTGATAAGAAAAATGAAATTTCAATGCGGAAAATCGCTTTTGATGAATTTAAAGTTTTTTTAGAAAGGAATAAAAAATAATGGAGCAACTGTTAAGGTCATTTAAAGAAGGCAATGTCATACTTTTTGTTGGCGCTGGCGTATCTATGAATCTTGGTTTGCCATCATGGGATTCACTAATTGATAAAATCGCTAAAGACTTGGATTATGACCCTGAGATTTATAAGACATTTGGCGACCATTTAGCTTTAGCTGAATATTACCGTTTGAAAAAGGGAAGTATTGGCCCATTAAGAAGCTGGATGGATAGAAATTGGCATACATCAAAGATTGACGTTTCGAAATCAAAAGTTCATGAAAATATAGCTAAAGCTGAATTTCCAATAATTTATACTACAAATTATGATCGTTGGTTAGAGTATGCCCTAGATCATCATGAAAAACCTTATACTAAAATATCTTCTGTTGCAGACCTTACAAAAGTAGATAGTAATAGTACCCAAATCATCAAGTTTCACGGAGATTTTGATGATGATAAATCAATCGTGTTAGATGAAACTAGCTATTTTGAGCGACTAGGTTTCGAAACCCCTTTGGACATTAAATTGAGGGCAGATGTATTGGGTAAATCAGTATTATTTATTGGGTATAGTTTAGCTGATATAAATATTCGATTTCTATTCTATAAATTGTCGATGCTTTGGAAAGCCCACCACCTTGGCGAAGCGCAACCCAAATCATATGTATTCTCGCCAAAACCGAACCCAGTCCAAGAACGAATTCTAGAGCAATGGGGCATTGAAATGCTTTCATCTGATATTGAAAATCCAGGTGAAGCATTAGAGGACTTCCTAAGCAAACTTACAGACCATAAATAAGAAGGAAATTGAAAGTACTGAAGTATTGGTTAGATTTATCTTTGCTACACATTTTGACCAAGTACTTTAATCCGTTTATTTCGGCGTCAGGTAATAACATTGGAGTTACTCAAGTGGACATTATTAATATTATATTTATTGCTTTAGGTGGTGCAGCTTCAGCATTAGTTGTGGTTGGGTTTCTAGGTCAAAAACTTGTCTCTTTTTGGTTTAGTCGTGAATTAGAAGCTTATAAAGGTTGTGTTGTGCGAGAGAATAATGAAACTTTAGAAACTCTAAAGACTGATTTACAGCTACTGCTACGCGCAGAAGAAAGGGCTGTAAATCTTGAGCTAACAATGGATAAGTATAGAGGGCCCTTAGTACATTCTGCGTATGATTTACAAAGTCGAATTTTTAATTTGGTTAAGCAAAATGTTGTGGATTTGTATTTTTTCGAGGGACTAGGAGATGGTACTGAGAAAGAGTATTTCCTTAAAAATACTATGTATGTAATGGCTCAATATTTTGCTTGGACAGAGATTATCCGAAAAGAAATTCAGTTCATTGAGTTCAGCGATATAAATACGTCTCAAAAACTATCTAGTTTACAAGATGAAATATACTCAATTTTGCAATTTACTACGCAAGATGACTCTTTAAATATCTGGGCTGGGGAACAAAGAGGCATTGGCGAACTTATGCTACAAGAGAAAGATTCTTGCTATACATGTATCGGTTATTCTCAGTTTCTAAAATTAGTCAAACAAGGTGAAGAGCCTTTATTAAGTCAGCTAGAAACTAAAATTGAATGTTACTTAAATTCACGAGATCGTTCTTCGGTTCGCTTGATAAAGTTACAAAATGCTTTAATCGACCTGTTAGAGTTTCTTGATCCTGATTATGTGCGGTTTCCTAAGGGTAAACGCACAAAAATTACCTAACCGGGAATGAATTACCAGAATTACCAGTGACACCCATCCTAAATTTTGCTCTTTTCAAAATTTAGGATTACGTTTTAGTTAGAAAGCAAAAGGTGTCAAATCTTGACTTCACACATCAAAACTTAAATTAGTAAAATTGCTTTGATATAAGCTATTTTACCCTCTAAAAGCGAAGCGCCTCTAATCCTCTTTGTGGATTGGTCTTTTAAGCTTTCTCTTTTTCCGAGCGTGACGGCGAATTTAGCCGTGTCAAAAAAGGCAAGGGGTCACCCATTAGAAAGTTCCGGTCAAGCAGGCAGCTGTGTTTTCTTGATCTTTTTATT
>NZ_PNDP01000045.1:0-23624 GCF_005886415.1 Pseudoalteromonas sp. S327
CAACTCAAGGTCGGTGGTGACTGGTTTTGAGTTGTTTTTATTCCCTACAATTGCCACGCAGTGTAAACCAAGAATCTTTATATTGTGTGTGAAGATGTTGTCAGTGTGAAAGGCGGCTCAAGTTCGGTGGTGACTGAATTTGGGCTGTTTTTGTTTGTGCGGCTTTATTTTTAACTTCATTAATCCCCCTTATCTCTACTCCTCACGCTTCCTAAATATAAAATATTTATAAACTAAGTCTTTATTTTTATTATGTAATTTTTTATTAACAAAATAGCTGCGAAAGCTTAACGCAAAACTTTATATTTTTTGTTGAACCGAAAACTGTCTTTGTTATACTCAGCATCGAACTTTCAGTAAGTTTTGAAAGCTTATTTGATACGGATCAATTCTCACTAGGTAAATGTGTGCTAGCCGGGTTTGATTGTATTTAGCACCTCGTTTTAGGGCTTACAGCAGCAATGTTTTTTTAATTTTTCCATTGCGCGCTTTATTACTCTAATTTTGTTATTAGTCATTTAGTAGGTTAATGTCTTTGAACACACTTTCTTTGCATCATACAAATACGGCTTTTGCTTCTAGCAAACCGCAAACGTGTGAGCGCTTGAATAAAGCGGGCAAGGGCGTGTGTGTCGCTATAACATTATTAGTGTTTAATACGGTAATGCTGCTAAGTGGTGCATTAGAGGATGCCTTTCAGCTTGAAGCGTTGTTTAGCAATGGCTCTATTGTTGAGCCTGTTTTGCTGCACGTTACGCAATTTTTAGCTCATCCGATCATATCTAGTCAGTTACTCATTGGCCTTTGCTGGTTATTGTTCCATATTTTTCCGGCGCGTCGTGCTGGAATAATCCTTCGTAAAGCCGCTTTCGCTTTTCGCGAGGCAAAAGTACACCAACCTGTGTCCGCTGCACATGGTTGTCGTGCTCCACCTAGCTTTACAGGTTGTCTGTAAGGCTTCACTTGTTGCTGGTTTTAATTATTTTTTCTTGCTGTAAATAATTAAAGTTTGCATTAGCAATGTAGCCGCGTGTTTTAATCACGTCAGCCAACCAACACTCACCCAAGTTAACTTTTATTACGTTATATAAATGCGTTTAGAAGCTGGGTTTGTTGCTAGGTATTTTTTGCATCCACTTGCAGCGGGTTCAGTCCCCTTTATTTTTATAATTTAGTTCTAGTTAACTTGGGTTTTTATTGAAAAATCGTTGCTTAATTTTTATTTAAAGCAGCAAATTAAAACTCTAGGTTTGTAGGATACTCCCTTGTTAATTCGTAACCTTTGTAATATTGCTTTAGCTAGTACGGTGCTGGCGTTGTCAGGCTGTAAAGGCGGGATACTCGATCCAAAAGGCCAAATAGGTATTGATGAGAAAAACTTAATCATCATTGCTACTGTCCTTATGCTGCTCGTAGTAATCCCCGTTATTGTGATGACTTTGTATTTCGCATGGAAATACCGAGACACACAAGATCATGAAATTTATGCACCAAAATGGGCTCATTCAAATAAGATTGAAGCCGTTGTTTGGGCTGTTCCTATTGTTATCGTTATTATTTTAGGTGTTATTACCTGGCAGTCTACCCAAGACTTAGACCCCTATAAACCTATTGAAGGTAAAGGCGAGCACCTCACTGTAGAGGTGGTTTCATTAAACTGGAAGTGGCTATTTATTTACCCAGAGCAAGGTATTGCAACGGTAAATGAATTGGTATTTCCGGCGAATGTGCCGGTGGAATACAAAATCACTTCAGAAAGCACAATGAACTCGTTTTTTATTCCTCAGCTAGGTAGTCAAATTTATTCTATGGCAGGCATGGAAACCAAGCTTCATTTAATCGCAAATGAGCCGGGCACATTTAAAGGCTTTTCTGCTAATTACAGTGGCGCAGGTTTTACCGGTATGAAGTTCAATGCCATTGCCACTCCAACACAAGCTGATTTTGACAAGTGGGTAACAAGCGTTAAAGCCAATGCTAATAACCTCACGCATGCCAATTATGTTGAGCTTGCAACAGCCAGTGAAAACAACCCTGTTGCCTATTATGGCAAGGTCGACGAAGGCCTATTTCATACCATTGTTATGAAGTATATGCAGGCACATGGCGATATGAACAAAAAACATCAAGCGATGAGCGAGCATGGGCAAATGAGCAAAAAGCACCATGAAATGAATGAACACGCAATGCCTTCATCTCACAGCCAGGGCGAGGAATAATAATGTCGTTTTTAGGTAAACTTTCACTCGACGCAATTCCGTTTCATGAGCCAATTATAATGGTTACCATGACGGTGATAGCGATTGCCGGGCTTATTATTGCCGGGCTTATTACTAAATATAAAAAGTGGGGCGTGCTTTGGCACGACTGGATCACCTCTGTTGATCATAAACGCTTAGGCGTAATGTACATCTTTTTAGCATTAATAATGCTGTTTCGTGGTTTTTCTGATGCCATTATGATGCGTGCGCAGTTAGCACTTGCTACTAGCGGTGCACCTGGTTATTTGCCTCCTGAGCATTACGACCAAATATTTACAGCGCACGGCGTTATCATGATCATATTTATGGCTATGCCATTTATGATTGGCCTAATGAACATTGTATTGCCACTGCAAATTGGCGCACGCGATGTCGCTTTTCCATTTTTAAATAACCTAAGTTTTTGGTTTACTGCCAGCGGTGCCATTTTAATTAACTTGTCGCTTGTATTTGGTGAGTTTGCAAAAACAGGTTGGGTGGCGTATCCGCCGCTTTCGGAGCTGACCTTTAGCCCTAGGGTGGGGGTCGATTATTATATATGGGCCTTGCAAATTTCCGGGCTCGGTACACTTTTAACTGCAGTAAACTTTTTAGCGACTGTGTTTAAAATGCGTGCCCCAGGTATGACCCTAATGAAAATGCCAATTTTTACATGGGCATGTACATGGGCAAATATCTTAATTGCAGCATCTTTCCCTATTTTAACTGCTGTGCTGGGCATGCTAACGCTTGACCGTTACCTTGATTTTCACTTTTTTACCAATGCAGCGGGCGGCAACGCCATGATGTACATCAACCTGTTTTGGGCGTGGGGTCACCCTGAGGTTTATATTTTAGTACTGCCTGCTTTTGGTATTTTTTCTGAAATTATCTCAACCTTTGCCGGTAAACGTTTATTTGGTTACAAATCGATGGTGTATGCCAGCGGTGCAATCTCTATTTTAGGTTTTATTGTTTGGCTACACCACTTTTTCACCATGGGGTCGAGCGCCAACGTTAATGCGTTCTTTGGGGTAATGACCATGGTTATTGCCGTCCCAACTGGCGTTAAGCTATTCAACTGGTTGTTTACCATTTACCGCGGCCGTTTACGTATCAGCGTTCCTGTACTTTGGACATTAGGCTTTATGGTTACCTTTACAGTAGGCGGTATGACCGGCGTACTACTGGCTATTCCGGGTGCCGATTACGTGTTGCATAACAGTTTATTCTTAATTGCGCATTTCCATAACACAATTATTGGTGGCGCTGTATTTGGCTACCTTGCAGGTTTTGTATTTTGGTTCCCTAAAGCAATGGGCTTTAAGCTTAGCGAAAAATGGGGTAAAGCGTCTTTTTGGTGTTGGATAGTTGGTTTCTTCGTGGCGTTTATGCCGTTGTATGTACTTGGTTTCTTAGGTATGACACGTCGCTTAAACCACACTAATAACCCAGATTGGAACATGTGGTTATACATTGCCGCAGGCGGTGCTGTCATTATTATGTTTGGTATTATTTTCCAAGTCGTGCAGCTATTTGTTAGCTTTAGAGACCGCGAAGCACTTGACGATACAACCGGCGATCCGTGGAACGGCCATACACTAGAATGGGCAACTAGCTCACCTCCACAAGTGTATAACTTTGCAACTATTCCTCACGTTGATGACATTGATGCATGGACCGAAGCGAAAGAAAAAGGCCAAGCGTATCAAACAAAAGCAAGCTACAGCCCAATTCATATGCCTAAAAACACAGCATCTGGGGTGTTAATTGCAGCAAGCTTAACTGTATTTAGCTTTGCCATGATCTGGCATATCTGGTGGTTAGCTGCCGTTGGTTTTGTTGGCGCAATTGCCTTATTTATCAAGCGTTGTTACACCAGCGATGTTGATTACTATATACAACCTGATGAAATCGCACGTATTGAAGCTGCGTATAATTCTAGTGGAAATAAGGAGCTAAGCGCGTGAGTACACTATCTGCGAATGTAGAAACTGCCCATTTAGACTCAGTTTCGCACGATGCTCATGCACATGAGCATCACGATACCTCTGGCGATACAATCTTTGGCTTTTGGTTATACCTAATGACCGATTGCCTATTGTTTGCCTCGTTTTTTGCCACTTACGCCGTGCTGTTTATGAACACAGCCGGTGGTGTATCAGGTAAAGACATTTTTGAACTCGACTTCGTTGCTGTAGAAACAGCGGCGCTACTCATTAGTAGTATTACTTTTGGCTTTGCCATGATTGCCGCACAAGGGCAAAAAAAGGCACTAACACTCACCTGGTTGTTTATTACCTTTTGTTTAGGTGCTGTGTTTATAGGCATGGAAATTTACGAATTTCACCACCTAATTGTGCATGGTAATGGTCCACAACAAAGTGCCTTTTTAACCTCATTCTTCTCGTTAGTAGGCTTACATGGTTTACACGTAACTGCGGGTCTAATTTGGATGAGTATTATGATGATAGAAGTGGCTAAACGTGGCTTAGGTAAACAAACAGTGACACGCTTAAGCTGCCTAAGCCTATTTTGGCACTTCTTAGACATTGTTTGGATTTGTGTATTTACCGTTGTTTATTTAATGGGAGCAATGTAATGAGCCACAGCGAAGCGCACGCGTTAAAGCAAATGCAAAACGAGCACCATGATGAGTCTCATGGCAGTGTTAAAACGTACTTAATAGGCTTTGTGCTATCAATAATTTTAACCGCGATACCGTTTTACATGGTAATGGAAGGCGACTTTTCAAAAGTAACTACGCTTTGGAGCATTGTTGCTTTAGCTATTGTACAAATTTGGGTGCACTTAAAATACTTTCTACACCTTAATTTTACGACAGAAGATGGCCGTGCAAGTACCTTCTCATTTTTATTCAGTGCCCTAATTATCGTCATGGTTGTTGGGTTATCGGTTTGGATAATTTACGAATCTAACGCAATGATGATGTACTAGGAGTTGAAGATGTTTCGTCGTTATTTATCAGTGACTAAGCCAGGCATTATTATGGGCAACCTTATCAGCGTTGCAGGCGGTTTTTTACTTGCCTCGCGCGGGGATATAGACCCATGGCTAATGGTTGTTACGCTTATTGGTTTGTCACTTGTGGTTGCATCGGGCTGTGCTATCAACAATGTAATTGATAGAGACATAGATGTAGCCATGGCACGTACTCGTACGCGGGTTACAGTAACAGGCGAAATGTCGGCCTTTGCTGCACTGAGTCACGGGGTTTTATTGGGGGTTGTAGGGTTTGGTTTACTCATTGCTTACACCACACAAGCCGCGGTATTTTTTGCAGCGTTTGGCTATGTCATTTATGTTGGGGTTTATAGCCTTTACATGAAGCGCAATTCTGTTTATGGCACGTTTGTAGGTAGCCTTTCTGGCGCAGTGCCTCCTGTTGTAGGTTACTGCGCTGTAACCGGGCAGTTCGATATAGGTGCATTAATACTATTAGTAATGTTTAGTTTGTGGCAAATGCCGCATTCATATGCCATTGCTATTTTTCGCTTTAAAGATTACCAAGCCGCAGGTATTCCCGTATTACCCGTAGCGCAAGGTATTGATAAAGCGAAGCGCCATATTGTACTTTATATTGCTGTGTACGCTTTAGTCGTCATGCTATTACCAATAAGTGGCTACACTGGCGCCGCCTTTATGGCTGTGGCGTGTATTACCAGTTTTTGGTGGTTACTTATGGCACTGCGTGGCTATCGCCGTAATATTAATTTAACGAGCTGGGCACGCCAAGTGTTTGCTTTTTCTATTATAAATATTACAGCACTCAGTATAGCTATGGCCGTTGACTACCACAGCGCAGCGCCACAACTGCTTACACTGATATAATTTTTAAAACTTTATATTTCCAAAGTTAATCCAAAGGCTCGAAAGGGCCTTTTTTCATGTTTGAAACTATTTATTTAAACTTTCTGCTTCGTAAAATAAAGGTTTTAGGGTGCCGCAGTTTATAAATTTATACGTTAACTCATTCTGGCTAGGAAGGAGGGTTGAGGTTCTAAATTTTTGCATACAGGCATTTACTAAATCTACAAAAATTAAGTGGCTGAAACTAGGTGCTTGGCTAATTTTATGAATGTAAATTCGCTCTGTGCTACCTAGGTCTATCATGTCGTATTCTTGCCACTGGCTAGGTTTAGCTAAATCTTTTAATTGGCGAGCATATAGCTGTTTACTCATTTCTATTGTTCTGTTTGTGTAAATTAGGCTGCCTGCTTTTTTGTAATTGCCTTCGTACACATCTGCGGTAATGGTTATTTCTTCACCGCGCATTAAGCGTTGAATATTAAAAGGTTTGGGCTTTAGCGTTATAAGCTCTGCGTTGCGCACAATATCTAAAAAAGCCACATCGGGGTTTTTAATCCTATACACCACTTGTACATCGTGAGGTAATTTATAGCCGGGTAAGTTAAACGCATAAATTCCTGAACCTTTATTCACCAGTGCTATTGCATGCTCAGCATTGTATTTGGGGTTGAGCGGGGGCAATTCTGCTGCCTCTTCCTCAGCAAAAGCGTATCCGCTTATAGTAATGATCAACAAAGTAAGAAGTAAACGCATAATAATCTCAATTAATTTATGAGCTTAAAGTGTAGTATATAGCTTTAATAACTCTAAATTTAATAGGTTTATTTTAAATACACATAGTAAAAAGGCTCGTAAGAGCCTTATTGCGTTTAAATATGGTAGGTTTTTACTTAATCGCTTTTTTAACCTCACGCCAGTCAATAATTTTAAAATTTTGTGGTCGTAGTGGCATACGGTTGTAGCCGTCTTGCACTATAAGCATGCCTTCAGGATAGCCTGGTAAAGGTTTTGCTGTAACGGTTAAGCCGTCTGTTTCACCTGCGCCATCAATGCCTTTATCTAAATTAGCAATCACATTAAACTTACCTGCAAAGCTTAGGCTAGGCTGTGTATTATCTGATATTTTATAAAGCACATAGCTATTATCGCCTTGGCTTGATACCACTAAATAGCGCTTATCATCAGCATGATAGATTTCCATGCCTTCAACATCTGCCACAAGTTGCTCATTTATACCTTGTAGCATGACCGCTTTGTTGCCAGCACTGGGTTCAGCACCGATATACCAAATGCCTGCATCTTCTTCACCTGCAAATAATTGGCCGCGCTTATCATCAGCACTACAGCCTTCTGGTTGGCTTGGTAGGGTAAACTCTCTAACCAGTTCACCGCTTAAGTTACCTTGCTCACCGGTGAGTTTATATTGTTGGAACAAACCTGATTTATCATTAACAAATACGTATTGACCAGATTCAGACGAATACATACACATACCGTAAATCTCGGCTAGGTTTGTGGCTACTTCTGTTACATGGTTTACTTTGTTCTCGCTATCGACAGTAAACACGCTAATACTGTTAAGCGTGCGGTTGCTGGCTGTGATCCAAGTCTGGGTTTCGTTGTTTATACCCTTATGCTGGCGTACATCAACATTATTTAAACGCCCAACATTAAGTGATTGTACTTTGTTGCCAGCAAGATCATAAACCATTAAGCCGCGGCGTTTATCTGTGCCTAAAATTAAGCTGCTTTTAGCGTCTTGTTCATTTATCCAAATTGCTGGGTCATCCGCTGCATCACCAAATGCTGCAACTGGCGTTGTTTGTGCGCTGGCATGAAGGTGAGTCATCGCGACTTTGTTTTGTGAAGTAACTGTTTGCGCAGTGTAGTTAACGTTTGCTTGAATGTAGGCACCTGTTTCATCATCAATTAAAACTAGCTGCACTTGATTGTTATTGATCAAGCTCGCTGCAACAGATTCAATGGTGTGATCGCCAGAAAGTGACCACTGACTTAGTTTTTCAGTATTTTCGTGGTAAGCATAGATCATATTGCCATCAGTGGCAGTAAGCCATAAAGTACCATCTTGTGATACTGATAATGCCCCAATTTCACTGTTTAATTCACCGTAAGGCTCAACTAATGCCACTGGCTGTTTGTTGGCATTTGATTCCGCATCAGCATTAATGGCCCACACACCTAGCTCTGCTTCGCCCACATACAAAGTTTTAGTTTCATCATTAACAGCACAGCCTGAAGCCTCAGTGACTGCAGAGAACTCACGTACTGCAATATTTTTAGCTTGTTTAGTGGCTAAATCATAAATGATGGTTTCGCTGATCAAGCCTCGAACATCTGGCACAAACGCTGAGATAGTTTTATTATCTGCGTTTTTAAATAAACATACGGCATCAGGCTGAGCTTGGGGCGGGGTAATACGAGAGAGTTCATTTATCTGCCAAGTTTGGCCATTTTTTTCAAGCTTAAAGATGGCGACGTTGTCTTGGCTTTTATCAATGCTTGAGAGTAACAATTGCTGCGCTGATAATTGTTTTAGTGAAATTGACTCAAAGTTTCCGGCGAGCAGCACTCGGCTTTGCTCGTTATCGGCAATTAATAAGCCTTGGCTTTCACTGGCAATAAGCCATTGATTAGTACCAAGTGCAGCGGCTTGTGAGCCTTGCATGTTTTGTTGTGGGCCGAATAATTTAGTTTTAATACCTGTTTCTTCAATATATGGCTTTGCAATAGCTGTATTATTTTGCGTATCGTCATTACTTGTACAACCGCTTATTGCAGTTATTAGGAGTGCACTGCCAAGCACCGCTGAAATTGTATTTAGTTTAAAGTTCATTATTTTATCCTTTACTTATCTATGTGCTTTTCAGTGCTAAAACGTACTTCACCAAGGTGATTAATCGCACTTACACTGAGTGTTTCGCCATTGATAGATACACTTAAAAAACCAGGTGTTGCTTCTGCGTAGCGAGTAAATTCACGTTGTTTTACAAACCGTGCTTCACTGCCTCCACCAGAGATAAAGTGAGCCACTTTGCTATTTTTTGGTTGGTTGTATTGCAAGTCGTGCTCGTGCCCTGCGATATAAGCATGCACGTTATGACGCTCCAAAATAGGTTCTAAAATGTCGCGAAGCCCTTGGTTACGGCCAAAGCGTTTACCACTTGAATAAAGCGGGTGATGACCGACCACAATCTTCCACTTTGCTTTACTGCCGGCAAGTTGGGTTTCAAGCCAAGTAAGCTGGGCTTTATAGTCTTGCCCTTGGGTAGAGCGATATTTATCACGGTCTCTGTATTGCGGCTGAATTGGGTTGGTATCTAAAAAAACCATTAACACTTGCTCGTTGTTTTCAAGCGCAAATGTTTTACTGTAGTACCTTGCAGGTAACTGCCAGCGCTGACTTTTGTTTGTATAGTCAATTTGTGCTTGGGCGTTGCCCAAGTAATCGTGATTACCTAAAACAACATACCAGTCTTCAAATGTGTGCGGGCCGTGGTATATATCCTCAAAGGCAGATTGCCATAAAGGGTCGTTGACGCTTGCTACCCCATTCGGGTAAAAGTTATCACCAGTTGAGACGATAAAGTCAGCATCGGTTTGATACATGGCTATTTCTAATTGGTGTGCGACTTCTTTTTGATAAAAGTGGCCGTTATGTCCCCAGTCGCCAATTACCATAAAATTAAGGCTATCAGGTAGCGTATTTAACTTAGCTATTTTTTGCTGTTGATAAAGCTCATCTTTATAAATAACAGGCTCGACTGCACTGAGTGCTGATGAGCTCAGTAGGGCGGCCATTATGAAAGACAGTTTAAACATGTTCTAACTCCCAAAAGGCACGTAATAGCAATCCATCACGTGCCTAATATGATGATGCCTGCTATTAAAATGCGTAGCGCAACATTAGTTGAATCACAGGACCTGCTTCTTCAGATTCAAGCTCGTACTCATCAAAGTCACGGCTGTTTTGGTCATCAAGTGAGTCAAATTTGTTAAAAACTTCATCATTACTGGCATCAAGTAGGTTTGAACCCACTAGGCGAAGGGTTACGTCATCCCAGCGCTTTTCAACGAAAAGCTCTAAATCAGCACCGTAAGAGGTTGTTACTTCTTCCCCTACAAAGCGTCCGTATGCATCACCTTGGTTACGGTAAGTTGCGCCAAATGATGCACGCAGTATTGGTAAATCTTGGATAAAGCCAATGTTATAAACATAATCTGATTGGTCGTTAAATTTACGTTTGCCAAAACTGTCTTCAACTTCACTGTCAAGCCAAGAGTAGTTTAAGAAAATACCAGTATTTGGCATGTTGATTGCGCTCAGTGGCGTTGATAAATCAAACTCAATACCTTGTACTGTGCCATCGCCAGTATTTTGTGGTTGCAGTACAAATGTACCTTCGCCTTCTGAGCCTTCAACACCTGTGCTGGCAATTTCAATTAGGTCGCTAACGTCACGGTAAAATACGTTTACACCGACAACGCCACTTTTACCTAAACGGTATTCGTAACCTAAATCGATACCCCAAGAAGATTCTGGCTTAAGATTTGGGTTACCTAAAAAGTCATTATCAGCGAGTTCTTCTTCAAGTAGAGCCGGTGTCATGTAATCAAAATCTGGGCGGCGCAAGCTACGAGCAACAGAGGCGCTGACTCGGCCGTTATCACTTACACTGTAACGAAAGTGAGCTGAAGGTAAGAAAAAGTCATAATCATTTTCGGCAGTAACGCCTTCATTGGTATCGGTAATGCTTGAGTCAGTTGACTCCCAGCGCACACCCATCTCCCATGAGAACACATCTGCTTCGTGTTTGATTAATGCAAATAAGTCAAAACGGTCTTCTTCAAGCGTATTAACGCCTCCGTCTACTGCTTCAAATTCATTGTTAAATTGCGCTAATGACATTGGCGTCTGGCTAAATTGATCCCAGCCAGTAAGTGTTTGCTCACTTTCATCTTCAGCTTCAAAAATTGCTGTGTCGCGCTCTTTTCCTTGAACAAAAGCACCAAACTGAACTTCTTTTGAGTCACCTAGCAGTAAGCTATGTTGCCATTGTAATGACCATTCTTTATCGTCAATCTCAACAGTTTCTTCTGCTTCTTCAAAAACCATTGGGAGCTCAGATGTATCAAGTTCAACTTCTTGCTCGTAAACTGACTCTTCAAAGCTGGCATAGCCTACTTTAAATTTGCTGGTACCGCCTAATAACGGTAATTCATAACCTGAGTTAATGTTGTAGTTAGTTTGATCAATATAAGCGACGTTCGCGTTATCCGAGAGTAAATTACCGCCTTCAACAATAGAGCCTGAGGTTGCAGATGCATCGTCATATTCAAAAGAACGCTCGTCTTCGGTACGGTCTGTATCAACCCACATAGCGCTAATATCAAACTTGCCACGGTTATCAAATACCTTTTCAAAGCTGGCATTTAATGATGTGTCATCGCCATCACGAGTATCAGATTGATCTTCACGGTTATCAAAATCATCAGTTGCGTAATTAGGGTTATTTTCAGGGCTATCACCATAACGTATGCTTGATTTTTGTTTTGGGTTATAACGACCTTGAAAATTAGCGCCTAGTAGTAAACGTCCACCTGCAAACTCAGTACCGTAAACGCCCGCAAAGCTTTCTTTTAGTTCACCGTCATCATAGCGTAATCCTCCTGCGCGAATATAACCGCCGTCTAAGCTGTAGCCATCGCGAAGTACAATGTTAAGGGTGCCCGCAATTGCATCGGCAGAGCGGTTGGCACTTGATGAACGAATTATTTCTACACGCTCGATTAATTCTGCTGGAATACGGTCAACAAAAAATGAGCGATCAGCGCCTGCGCCTGGAACTTCTTCGCCATTGATCAGTACTTTTGTGTAAGCAGGGCTCAAACCGCGCATACGTGCGCCGTCAGACTCAAGCACATCTGATAAAAACGTCACACTCGGTACACGCTTTAGTGCATCACCTGCTGTTAGTGGTTCAAAACGCTGAAAGTATTCTTGAGAGTATTCAAGCGTTGGGGCTAGTTCTTGTGAGCGGTTGCGATAACCTATTTCGCCATAAACTACTAACTCTTCAGATATTTTTACATCAGTTCTGTGTTCTTCTTGTGCTGCATGTACTGCTAAATTGCAAAGTGATAGCGCTGTTACCAGTGCTTTAAGTTTAAAGTGTGCCATGTAATTTGCTCCTGTTGCTGCTTGGTTTGAAAGCAAACTAATTAAATTAAATGACGCAAATGTGACAACACCCTATTTAGATCAGCAGGTTATTAAGGTTTTAAAAGCTTTACCTTGGCGTGTGAGCTAATCGCACTCCCAAGCAATATAGCGTTAATGGGCTATGTGCAGGTTATAAGTAAGTGCATATCATTTAGCTGTCACATCATTGAGCTAATATGACCCTGCTACAAAAAATGCACTTCGGGTAGCATAAATACATACGCAATTTAAATAAGACAAACTATGCGATTTAATCCCTTTATTAGCCATCGGCTTTTAACAAACAGTATTATAGCTATGGCGTTATTAGCCATATTTTTATGTGCCTATTTAGGGGAGCTCAAAGAGCTGCAACACATACAATGGCTCGATATTATTGGTGAGGGCGGCATAGTGATTATGACCCTAACTTGGATTGTTGCCTTACTTATTTCGCGCCCGCCGGGCAAAGTTACTCGTTATTTGGTGCTTGGGCTTGGTTTATTTATGTTCTCGGCTACGCTCGATTTGCTCGATGAATGGTTAATGCAACCTGCGCAGCAGTGGCTAAGCTGGATAGAGTCACTGCCAGCCCCCGTTGGGATGCTGCTAACCAGTTTAGGTTTATACCATTGGCACCAAGAACAATATGTTTTAAATAAACAGCTAAGGCGCCGTGAAGCACATTTACGTGAGCACGATAAAGTATGCCCCGTGACCGGTGTTTATACAGCCGAATACTTACAAAGCGTTTTAAACACGCAGCTTAAGGCGCCGCAGCCAGTTTTATTAGCCGCTATTGATATACGCGACTTCGCGAGTTTTAATAATGAGTTTGGTTTTAGCGAAGGGGATCGACTGCTACGCGAAATAAGCGAGCTTATACTAATGAACTGTCGGTTAAGCGATGTGGTATGTCGTTATGCGGGAGACTGTTTTATGGTGCTAATGCCAGCCACATCAAAGCAGCAAGGTCAAGAGCTTCTTAGGCAAATAACAGCCGCATTAAAACATTGTGCTTTTAAAGTAGAAGGCTCTGGGCTTGCTAAGTTTCAGTGTGTAACTACCCACATCATACAAGCGCAAAAAAGTGATACAGCTCACATGCTAATGCAACAATTGCACAGCGGCCTACAACTACAAAAACAACAAAGAGCCACCAGCAGTGAACAGTTATGTTAGCTTAAGTGACAAGTATTTAACTGCACAGGGGCTTATAACTGCCGTTGTAGAGCTTGCGCAAAGTAGGGGGGTTGCCTTACATAAGTTGTTACGCGGCACCGGGATTTTTGAGCAAGACTTACTCAGCGTTGAACATTGCTTTAGTTTAGAGCAGCAAGTTAAATTACTAAGTCAATTTAAACGCCTAATGAACACCCCCGACAGCGGTTTTTTACTAGGGAGTCAATTAGTTAACGATTCAAGTAGCGCAGCACAAAGTGTATTGTACAGCGCTAAACTAGGAGCGGCTCTGTTACAAATACAGCGAGCGCATTTACAGCTTTGCCCTTTGTTTTTTAGTCAGCACTATGTAAGTAATCAGCAATTTTATATTTTTTTAAATGCTGCTACAGGGCTTGATGACGACCTACACAACTACATTTTAGAAATTTACAGTGCTGCGTTTTATAGTTTATTAAAGCGTTTAAGCCCGCACTATCCGCAATGTGAGTTCGACTTTAGCTTTAAGCGACCGCGACATATTCATCAGTACGAGCAACATTTAGGTTTAAAGCTGCGCTTTGAGCAGCCAACGACTCGTTGGGTAATTAGCAAAACATTACTTCGCCAAGCTAACCCGTACGCCAGCGAATTACGCTTTATGCAAGCACGCGCTCAATTGGCTGTAAAATCACACGAAAAATACACCTTTATAGAGGCTGTTTGGCGCTATCTACACACTTATAACGAGGCAAGTTTAGAGCAAACCGCCCAGTATTTTGCCATGAGCCCAGCCACGTTTAAACGAAAACTAAAATGCCATAATATGCGCTTTTCGAGCTTAGTAGATGAGCAAAATAAACATAAAGCCATTTATTTACTTACCTTGCGCGCTAAGTGCAATGAGCATGTTGCTGAGCGTTTGGCGTTTTACGATATTCCTAACTTTAGGCGGGCATTTAAACGTTGGACAGGGCTAACCCCAAGCCAGTTAAAAGTATAAAGCGCACAGGTTAATACTTATTTTAAAAACCAGCAGCCTGCTCAATTACTATTGCATGGCGCTGCGCTAAACGCGTATGGTCTCTGTCGTAGCCGCCACCAATAACACTGGCAATAGCGGTGTTATGTTCAAGGCAGCGCTTAAACACTAAATGGTCACGCTGTTTAATGCCGTCCCAGCTTATATCTAGTTTGCCTAAGCCATCGTCTTGCCAAATATCTACACCCGCATCGTATAGGACTAAATCGGGGTTGAGCTCTTTTAATAAAAACTGCAGCGTATCATCCACAACGCCTAAGTATTCTGCGTCTTGCATATTGTTAGCAAGGCCTATGTCTAAATCGCTGGGGGATTTTCTAAACGGGAAGTTTTTTTCGCAGTGTATAGAGCATGTATACGCATACGGCTGATGTGCAAGCATTGCAGCTGTGCCATCGCCTTGGTGTACGTCTAAATCAAAAATGAGCACGTTGGTCACTTCACCGCTTTGTATTAATGTTTGCGCGGTAAAGGCTAAGTCGTTCACCATACAAAAACCTGAGCCAAAATCAGTGTGTGCATGGTGCGTACCGCCTGCTAAATGACAGGCTAAGCCATGCTTTAATGCTAAGCGTGCAGTTTGTAACGTGCCTTGTGGGGCGGTGAATGTACGGTTCATTAGCGGTTGCGACCAAGGTAAGCCAATGCGGCGCATGGCTTTTTCGTCTAGGCGGTTATGCCATAAATCGTGAATGTAGTTTTCGCAGTGTACCAGTTCAAGTGGCTCGGGGGAGCCCAAAATAGGCTCTACTAAATTATTACCTGCAATGCCTAAACCTTTAACCTGCTCATATAAATGAGCAAATTTACTCATTACAAATCGGTGCTTAGGGTCAAAGCTAAACGAATAATTACTGTGATAGACCAAAGGTAAGTGAGGGTTTAGGCGCATAACCATATCAATAATAAAGTTTGCGCTATGGTAATAAACTTAACTAAGGGAGTCTATTGCCGTTATTCAATCAATGAGGCAAGCTCACGATGAAGTAATTGTTCATCGGCTAAATTAAGTTCAACTAACCGTTTTAAATAGGTAATGCTGTTTATATCTATATGGTGGCAATTAAGGCCGATGTGTTTATCTTCTATGTGGCAAATAAACACCTCCATTTTTATTTCTATATCGCTTTGTGGCAAGGTAAAGCGCAAGGTGGCTTCGCTATTTTTTGTGCCACTAAACGCCGCGCATTTAGTAATGAGTGCGCCATGTAAAGATACATCGAGTAATTTGCATGGGTAGCTCTCTCCTGCAAATTCTAATTGGGCCGCGGTTGAAAAAAGAATACGCGAGAACTGACGTCGATTTTCCATAAAACGAGTTGCCTTTATTGTAATATTTAAATCAAGCATAGCGGGAAATAGCCCATAGCGATAAAAAATGGCATAAAAAAACCCCGCATAAATGCAGGGTTTATTATATCAGTTAACAATTAACCAATTTTTTTGTACTTAATACGCTTAGGTTGTGCAGCTTCTGCGCCTAAGGTCTTTTTAAGCCACTCCTCGTATTCAGTGTAGTTACCATCGAAGAAGTTAATTTGGCCTTCGTCGCGGTAATCTAAAATGTGCGTTGCAATACGGTCAAGGAACCAACGGTCATGCGATATACACATTACACACCCAGGGAACTCTAAAATAGCGTTCTCAAGGGCACGAAGTGTTTCAACATCAAGGTCATTGGTTGGCTCATCCAGTAGTACTACGTTACCACCCGCTTTTAAAAGCTTAGCAAGGTGTAAACGGTTACGCTCACCACCTGATAAGTCTTTTACAAACTTTTGCTGATCGTTACCTTTAAAGTTAAAGCGGCTAACGTACGCACGGCTTGGGAACTCAAAGTTACCAATTTTTAGTACGTCTTGTCCGTCAGATATTTCTTGGAATACAGTTTTGCTTTCGTCCATGTTGCCACGGAACTGATCAACCGTTGCAAGCTCTACAGTTTCACCTACGCTAATGCTGCCGCTATCTGGTTGCTCTTCACCGCTTAGCATTTTAAATAGGGTTGATTTACCCGCACCATTGGCACCGATAATGCCCACAATCGCGCCTTTTGGCATACTAAAGCTTAAATCGTCGATTAATACGCGATCGCCAAAACTCTTGCGTAAGTTATTAACTTCAAGTACTTGGTCGCCTAAACGCGGACCAGGTGGAATAAATAGCTCGTTAGTTTCGTTACGCTTTTGGTAATCAGACTGCTGTAGCTCGCTAAACTGCGCCATACGCGCTTTAGACTTAGCTTGACGACCTTTAGGGTTTGAACGCACCCACTCAAGCTCTTGAGCAATTGATTTTTGACGTGCTTTTTCAGATTTTTGCTCTTGTTGTAAGCGCGCATCTTTTTGCTCAAGCCAAGAAGAGTAGTTACCTTCCCACGGAATACCTTCACCACGGTCAAGCTCTAGTATCCAGCCAGCTACATTATCAAGGAAGTAACGGTCATGCGTTACCGCCACAACAGTGCCTTCGTAATCATGTAAGAAGCGCTCAAGCCAAGCAACCGACTCAGCATCTAAGTGGTTAGTAGGCTCATCGAGAATAAGCATATCTGGTTTTTCGAGTAATAAACGACAAATAGCAACACGGCGGCGCTCACCACCTGAAAGGTGCTCAATTTTAGCATCCCACTCAGGTAAACGAAGTGCATCAGCAGCGCGTTCTAAAACGTTATCGATGTTGTGACCATCGTGCGCTTGAATGATTGCTTCAAGCTCGCCTTGCTCTTTTGCTAGGGCGTCAAAGTCAGCGTCTTCCATTGCATACTCGTTGTACACTTCGTCAAGGCGATTAAGGGCATGTTTTACTTCGCCAACAGCTTCTTCAACTATTTCGCGTACTGTTTTGCTTTCGTCCAGTACTGGCTCTTGCGGTAAGTAACCAATTTTAGTACCAGGTTGAGGGCGAGCTTCACCTTCAAAGTCTTGATCAACACCGGCCATAATGCGAAGTAATGTAGATTTACCAGCACCATTTAAACCTAGCACGCCAATTTTAGCGCCAGGGAAAAAGTGCAACGAAATATCTTTTAAAATTGTGCGCTTAGGTGGCACAACTTTAGATACTCGACTCATCGAGAATATAAACTTATCAGGTAAAACCATGGAGGAAAGCCTTCAAATAATAATAAAAATTTCAATGTTGTATTGTAGTGGCTCACGGGTGAAACAGTCAACGAATGGCGTATAGAACAATACGCTAATCTAAACGGTACTTTATTTTCTTGCCCATTTAAAACACCACTATGACAGGATTTCTATTGTGTAAAATTCTGTAATCTATAGTTTTATATTGTTCAAATACATTTCACTTTTAACAAAAGTGGTACAGTATATTTACAAACTGTAAGGTATAAGCAAATTATACAGGCAGACCACTCTTAGTCGTTGTAAAACATCGCATAATTAAATATTACAAAGGTTTAAAGGAATGAACATGAAAACAGTTACAAAGTTAGGGGCATTACTTTTAGGTTTATACTCATTTTCGAGCCAAGCAGACATACTCCACGTAAATGGTTATTACCAAGGAGTAGGGATAGGGTCTACGCAAATTGATGTATACGAGAGTGATAGCATACGATTTACAACACTATACGGCCAGTTTGGCTATCAGTTTTCGCGATACTTTGCGATAGAAGGTCGTGTAGGTTTTGGTTTAAATGACGAATCAACGCCTCTAAATGGGCTTGTTTACGCGCGAAACCCGCTAGATGGTTCGTTAACCTCAGAATCTATTAAGAGCGAAATTGACTCAAGCCTTGATTTGCAAACAAGTATATTTGTGAAAGCTAATTATCCCATTTCAATTCGGGCAGATGTGTTTTTATTTGGTGGCTATGGTAGAAATAAATTAAGTTACAATGAAGGTGAAATAAGAAACCTTGCAGAATCAATAACTGGCTCAGATACAAATTCTACGTTAATCACTGAGCAAAATTATGACGAAGGCGGTGTAACGTCCGGTACTGGGATTGACTATAGGTTAACTCAACGCTGGCAAGTAAGCGCTGAATACCAATATTTTGATACAGATGAAGGTGATATTTACGCTCTTAATTTATCCGTAAATTATCGTTTTTAATTGAAATAGCGCTACTGGTTTTAGTAGCGCGACTTCAATACAGTTAAACAAAATATTTCAATATAAATGCATTCCTCCTGATCTATAACTTTTTGTAAATCTGATAAAATCATGAATAAATTTCATTTAGACATCTATACATCTAGAGGTTGATATTTTTAGCATACTGTTCATAATGAGAGCGTATAAATTCTCGGTTTTTATGAGTAGGAGTAAAAAATATGCCAATTACAGTGAAAGACGAGCTACCGGCTATTGCCCGTTTACGTGAAGAAAACGTGTTTGTAATGCCAAAAAGTCGCGCAAAAACGCAAGAAATTCGTCCTATGCGTTTGGCTATTTTAAATTTAATGCCTAATAAAGTAGAAACCGAAGTGCAGTTTATTCGTTTGCTTGCCAATTCTCCTTTGCAAGTAAATGTAGAGCTATTACGCCTAGATACGCACCGTAGTAGTAGCAACTCAGAAGAGCACCTAGATACCTTTTACCGTTATTTTTCAGAAGTGAAAGAGAATAACTACGATGCGTTAATTGTTACCGGCGCGCCACTCGCACACCTTGAATACGACGATGTTGCGTACTGGGATGAGCTAAAAGTGATTATTGATTGGGCAGAGCAGCACGTTACCTCTACGCTGTTTTCGTGCTGGGCGGCGCATGCCGCGTTGTATCATCGTTACAATTTAAAACGCGATTTAAAAGAAGATAAACTTTGTGGTGTGTTTACTCACCAGTGTTACTTTGATCACGGGGCACTTACTCGTGGCTTCGACGACACCTTTTTAGTGCCGCACTCACGTTATGGCCACATAGATATAAATAAAATAAATGCCTGCGACGATATAGTCGTGCTGGCTGGCTCTGAAAAAGTAGGCGCTTACTTAATGAAAAATAAGTCGGGCAGTCAAGTGTTTATAACCGGCCACCCAGAATACGATGCCGACACACTAAAAGCAGAGTATGAGCGCGATTTACAAAAAAGCCCTGATGCGCCAAAACCCGAAAACTATTTTCCAGATAACGACGCAAGCAAAAAGCCGTCAAAAACGTGGCAAAGCCATGCTTTTTTGCTGTTTTCGAACTGGTTAAATTACTACGTGTACCAAACGACCCCTTATGATATTAATTTAGTTAGCCAAGATGTGAGGACTAACAACTATGCCGAATAACGTGCAAAACAATAATAAACACAGCGAATTAAGCGCTGCATTAAAAGAGCGTATTTTAATTTTAGATGGCGCCATGGGCACCATGATCCAAACTCACCAGCTTGAAGAAGAAGACTACCGAGGCGAGCGCTTTAAAGACTGGCACGTACTAATTAAAGGCAATAACGATTTATTAAGCCTTACAAAACCTGAGTTAATAACCAATATACACCGCAGCTTTTTAGCCGCAGGTGCAGACATTATTGAAACCAATACCTTTAACTCAACCACCATTTCGATGGAAGATTACGACATGGCAAGCATAAGCCGTGAAGTAAACTTAGAGTCGGCAAAACTCGCGCGCGCAATATGTGACGAGTTCACCGCTAAAAACCCAGAAAAACCACGTTATGTAGCCGGTGTGTTAGGGCCAACCTCTAAAACCTGCTCAATTTCGCCAGATGTAAACGACCCAGGTTATCGCAACATTACCTTTGATAAGCTGGTTACTGCGTATGTTGAGTCTACCCTTGCATTAATGGAAGGCGGCGCCGATTTAATACTTATCGAAACTATATTCGACACGCTAAATGCAAAAGCGGCCTCATTCGCAGTAGAAGAAGCGTTTGAGCAAGCAGGGCGTACATTACCAGTAATGATCTCGGGCACAATTACCGATGCCTCTGGGCGTACGCTTTCGGGGCAAACAACCGAAGCATTTTATAATTCTATTCGCCATATTAAGCCGCTTTCTATAGGCCTTAATTGCGCCCTAGGCCCCGATTTACTTCGGCAATACGTAGAAGAGCTTTCGCGCGTATGCGAAACATTTACCTCAGTACACCCAAATGCCGGTTTACCTAACGAATTTGGTGAGTACGACCTAGAAGCAGAGGACATGGCGAAAGAGATTATAGACTGGGGCAAATCGGGCTTTATAAATATTGTTGGTGGCTGCTGTGGCACAACGCCTGCGCATATTCGTGCGTTTGCCAAAGGGCTTGAAGGCGTTAAACCTCGCGCGTTGCCAGAGCTTGATGTTCGTATGCGTTTATCAGGCCTTGAAGCCTGTAACTTAAACTAGGAGCCAACATGACCCAGCAAATTGCAGTATTTACCAATGTTGGCGAGCGTACCAACGTAACCGGCTCTGCCATGTTTAAACGCTTAATCATGGAAGAAGATTACGAAACCGCCCTGAATGTGGCTCGCGAGCAAGTAGAAAACGGCGCCCAAGTTATTGATATAAACATGGACGAAGCCATGTTGGACTCAAAAGCGGCCATGGTTAAGTTTTTAAACTTAATTGCCTCAGAGCCCGATATTTCTAAAGTGCCCATTATGGTCGACTCCTCTAAATGGGAAGTAATAGAAGCAGGCCTTAAATGTATTCAAGGCAAGGCTATTGTTAACTCAATATCGCTTAAAGAAGGGGAGGAGCCGTTTAAACGTCAAGCTAAAATTATTAAACGATTTGGCGCCGCCGCTGTGGTTATGGCGTTTGATACCGACGGCCAAGCCGACACCGCAGACCGCAAATACGAAATCTGTGAACGCAGCTACAAAATATTAGTCGAAGAGATTGGCTTCCCGCCGGAAGACATAATATTCGATCCCAATATATTTGCCGTAGCCACTGGTATAGAAGAGCACGACAACTACGCCGTAGAATTTATTGAAGGGACACGCCGCATTAAGCAAAACTTACCGCACTGTAAAGTGTCGGGCGGGGTGTCTAATGTCTCGTTTTCGTTTAGGGGTAATAACCCCGTACGTGAAGCGATTCACTCGGTGTTTTTATACCACGCGATAAAAGCGGGTATGGATATGGGTATTGTAAACGCAGGCCAGCTTGCAGTTTACGACGATATCCCCGAGGAACTTCGCAAAGCCGTAGAAGATGTAATTCTTAACACTGACCCCGGTGCAGGTGAGCGCCTTGTAGAAATAGCCCCTAAGTTTTCGGGTATGGCACAAGCCGAACGCGTAGAAGATTTAGAGTGGCGTACATGGCCTGTTGAAAAACGCCTAGAGCACGCCCTTGTAAAAGGCATTACTACTTTTATAGATGAAGACACGGAAGAATGCCGCGCTGCCGCCGATAAACCTATTCACGTAATTGAAGGGCCATTAATGGATGGCATGAACGTGGTAGGGGATTTATTTGGTGCAGGTAAAATGTTTTTACCGCAAGTTGTTAAATCGGCCCGCGTAATGAAACGCGCAGTGGCCTACTTAGACCCATTCATAGAAGCCGAAAAAGAAGAAGGTGCCACTAACGGTAAAGTGGTTATGGCCACCGTAAAAGGCGACGTGCACGACATAGGTAAAAACATTGTAGGCGTAGTACTGCAATGTAATAACTACGAAGTAATCGACTTAGGCGTAATGGTACCTGCCGAAAAAATACTGCAAACCGCGATTGACGAAAAAGCCGACATAATCGGCCTTTCGGGTTTAATTACCCCATCGCTTGATGAAATGGTACACGTAGCCAAAGAAATGACCCGCCGAGGCTTTGAGCTCCCACTTATGATTGGCGGCGCAACGACCTCTAAAGCGCATACTGCCGTTAAAATTGAACCGCAGTACGACAAAGGCGTAGTGTACGTAAATAACGCCAGCCGTGCAGTGGGCGTGGTATCAAGCTTATTATCTAAAGAGCTAAAACCGGCCTTTTTAGAAAAAACTAAAGCCGAGTACGAAAAAGTACGCGAGCAACAAGCGCGCAAAAAGCCACGTTCAAAACCCGTTACCATACAGCGTGCCCGCGATAACGCAGCCAAGCTTGATTGGGATAATTACACGCCACCGGTGCCTAAAAAGCTGGGCGTGACCGAATTTAAAAATGTATCAATCGCCACGTTACGTAAATACATAGATTGGACCCCGTACTTTATGACGTGGTCAATCGCTGGTAAATACCCGCGCATAATGGACGATGAAGTCGTTGGCGAGCAAGCACGTAGCTTATTTAAAGACGCTAACGACATGCTCGACGACCTTGAAAAGTCAGGTGCTTTGCAACCTTTAGGTGTAATTGGTTTATTCCCTGCAAACCGCGTGGGTGATGACATAGAAATTTACACCGACGAAACCCGCAAAGAGCTGTTAACTACCTCATGCCATTTACGCCAGCAAACCGAAAAAACCGACTTTGCTAACTATTGTTTAGCCGACTACATTGCGCCAAAAGGCACACCTGATTACTTTGGCGCGTTTGCAGTAACGGGCGGTTTAGAAGAAGACGACCTAGCCGACGCGTTCGATGCCAAGCAAGACGACTACAATAAAATAATGGTAAAAGCCGTTGCCGACAGGCTTGCAGAAGCCTTTGCAGAATACTTGCACGAACAAGTGCGCAAAGAGTATTGGGGTTACGCAGCCGATGAAAACTTAAGTAACGATGAGCTAATTCGCGAAAACTACCAAGGTATTCGCCCAGCGCCTGGTTACCCAGCGTGCCCAGAGCACACTGAGAAAAAGAAAATTTGGCAGTTACTCGATACCGAAAAACGCATTGGCATGCAGCTCACCAGCTCATACGCCATGTGGCCAGGGGCTGCGGTTTCGGGCTGGTATTTCTCACACCCAGAGGCAAAATATTATGCCGTAGCATCTATTCAAAAGGATCAGGTAGAAGATTACGCCAAGCGAACTAATATGACGCTCGAAGAGGCTGAACGTTGGCTATCGCCTAATTTGGGGTATGAGCCGGAGTCATAGTGAAGTGGTTAAATAGCGAAGCGGTCAGTTTTTAGCTGTCAGCTATCAGTTAAATGATCTGACCCCGATAAAGTAGACACGGGGTTTTAATTCATTGATTCATATTGTATGGGGCTAACATTTCCAATCGTCCCATGCATTCGCACTGAGTTGTAGTAATTCTCAATATAAAA
>NZ_PNDP01000046.1:0-40788 GCF_005886415.1 Pseudoalteromonas sp. S327
GAGGACCACCGGCCCCCATGCCGAACTCAGTAGTGAAACGAAACAGCGCCGATGATAGTGTAGCATTTGCTATGTGAAAGTAGGACATTGCCAGGCTCCAAATAAGAGAAACCCGTTACAGCGATGTAACGGGTTTTTTGCTGTCAGGGATTTAATAAGTAGCCAAGACTCATGCCGAGCCCTGTATTCAAACAAAACAGCTCGATGACGAGCACCGCATAAGGCCGCCCCGACGCAATGATAATGTCCCATTTGCTATGTGACTCGCTACCGCTGTGGGCACGACGACATCGCCAGGCACCAAATACAAGAAAGCCCGACTCGAAAGAGGCGGGCTTTTTTACGTCTGCAGAAAAGTGAAATGCGTACACGTAATACACACTCTGATCAACATCTATCACGTAGGTCGGGTGAGCGAAGCGACACCCGACGCTAAAAAAGCATCGATTTATAGTGTTCTTATTTCATGAGTGGGATTACCAGATATTACTCACAAAGTCTCCACCACCGCCGTAGCGTGGGTTGAGTATCACGAAACCCGCGGATAAGGCTCACCTCACCAATAACAATCCATTTTACATATAGCTAAGTAGCAGTTTATTTCTGTATTTAAGCTTTAAGATGAACAATATTTATTCAACATAGCTGGATTACAAATATAATTTTGCTTTGTTACTGGCTTTGATTTAGGATCAAAATAGTTTAAAACCAAGAACTAATAGCCAGTGTATAGATTATTAATTAGTGCCATATCATTTATATTTTGTTTCTCTGTGTCGGCAGTTGAAGTAACTGATCTGTATCAAGATATATTAAAAGTCGATGATAAAAGTCGAGACACGCGTTTAGCCGCTAGCCGCAAAGCATTACTCAATGTTTTAGTAAAGGTAAGCGGGGATGAATCTGCTGATCAAAATAAGCTTGCTCAACAACGCACTAAAAACATTTCAGATTACATGCTCAAGTTTGAATACGACGAAAAAGCAAATGGACAGCTTAATCTAGTTGTTAAATTTGAAGCGCGTAAAATAAATGAATTAATTAAAGAATTAAATTTACCTCTTTGGGGCGTCCAGCGCCCATTAGTTGCTATTTGGTTAGGTATTGAAGATAACTGGCGTAGAGAGCTTGTTACACAAGAAAGCTATCCTCAGTTAGAGCAGCTTATATATGACAAAGCCGGTCGACGTGGTTTACCCGTTGTAGTGCCGCTATTAGATTTACAAGACAGACGTTTGGTTGGCATTCCTGAAGTATGGGGTAATTTTTCAGAGCCTGTTGAAGAGGCGTCGCGCCGTTATAGTGCAGAGCGAAGCATTACAGCAAGAATGTATCAAGAGCCCGACAGCGAAACCTGGATTTTAGACTGGCGTTTTACTAATGACGATTTATTTGATTCGAACCGTCTTGAAGGTGATAAACAGCAAATAGTAGGCCAGATGATAGACAGCTTAGCGTTGGGATTAGCCAATGAATACGCTATCGACCCTAACGCGTATTATGAACAGGCAGCGGCTACGCTCACCTTAAAAGGCACTCAAAGCTTTGTAGATATAGAACTTGCAAAGCGTCGTCTACAAAGTTTGAGTGTAGTGACGCAAGCAACAATAATGCGCAAAACCCCAGAATTTGTTGAGTTTAAGCTTAACCACACCGGCAGTGTGGGCGATCTTAAAAAAGGCCTTGGCCTTGATAGTGCCTTTAGAGATTATGTTGACCCTCGCGCATTTTACCATGTTGTAGATAAAAACAGTCTTGAGTATCAGTGGGTCGGTGAGTAATGCTAAGTGCTGAGCCAATGCAAATGGCACTACCAGTCACCTTACCTGACGATGAAACATTTGCTTCTTATTTTGGTGGGGAAGACTCTTTAGAGGTAAACCACCTTAAAGCGAGCTTTTCAAAGCTTGCCAACAAATTTCAGTACACTTATTTGTGCGGCTTAGGCGATTCTGGTAAATCCCATTTATTGTACGCAACCTGCATACAAGCCCAAGAGCGTGGGTTGTCAAACATGCTGTTGTCTATGCGTGAAGTTATCGACTTTGGCCCTATGGTTTTAGATGGTTTAGAAGCACTTGATGTATTATGTATTGATGATGTGCACTTAGTCGCTGGCAATGACGCATGGGAAAAAGCCCTTTTTAACTTTTTCAATCGCTTTAACGAGCCCGGAAAAATGCTAGTGGTTACGGCCGATTTGCTCCCTGACATGCTTAATATCACCTTGCCCGACTTAGAGTCTCGGCTAAAGTGGGGGACCACCTTTCAAATTCGATCAATGAGTGATGATGATAAAGCACAAGCACTGGTTAAGCGAGCGCATATGCGTGGGCTTGAACTAAGCGATGAATGCGCGCGCTTTTTATTGACTCGCTTGAGTCGTGATATGCGTGCTTTATTAGACGTATTAGACAAATTAGATCACGCATCAATGGCCGCACAACGAAAATTAACAATTCCCTTCATAAAATCAACGTTAAAGCTGTAGTAGGTCTAGAATCTAGACCCTGCTTTCAGTTATCATTAGTCAACAAAATTGTAATCACCTTCTGTGAAAGATCAGGTATCGAATGAACTTAGAAAATATTTTAGCGCAAGCACTTGAGGCAGTTGCCAGTGCCAGTGAAATCGCGCAACTAGAAGAGATCAGGGTTAATTACCTTGGTAAAAAAGGCGAAATCACAAGCTTACTTAAAACACTGGGTAAAATTGCTCCTGAAGAACGCAAAGAAGCAGGCCAAGTAATTAACCAAGCTAAGCAAGATGTACAAGCTGCCATTAACGAAAAGCGTGAGCTTTTAGCAAGTAAAGCGCTTGAAGAAAAGCTAGCAGCTGAAACAATTGATGTAACTTTACCAGGGCGCGTAATGCCTACGGGTGGCCTTCATCCGGTAACACGCACAATCGAGCGTATAGAAAGCTTTTTTGGCGAGCTAGGTTTTGAAGTTAAATCAGGCCCAGAAGTAGAAGATGATTTTCATAACTTTGATGCGCTAAATATTCCTGAGCATCACCCAGCGCGTGCTGATCACGATACCTTTTATTTTAATCCTAAGTTAGTACTGCGTACCCAAACAAGTGGTGTGCAAATTCGTACTATGGAAACAGAGCAACCGCCACTGCGAATTATTTCGCCAGGTCGAGTATATCGTAACGACTACGACCAAACGCATACTCCGATGTTTCATCAGGTAGAAGGTTTAATGGTTGATACTGATGTAAGCTTCACAGAGCTTAAGGGTATTTTACACGACTTCTTACGTAACTTTTTTGAAGAAGACATGGAAATTCGTTTCCGTCCTTCATTCTTCCCATTTACAGAGCCTTCAGCTGAAGTAGATGTTATGGGTAAAGACGGTAAATGGCTTGAAGTATTAGGTTGTGGCATGGTTCACCCTAACGTACTTAAGTCAGTAGGTATTGACCCAGAAAAATACACCGGTTTTGCTTTTGGTATGGGCGTAGAGCGCTTAACCATGCTGCGCTATGGCGTAAACGACTTACGTGCATTTTTTGAAAATGACTTAAAATTCCTAAACCAGTTCCGTTAAGAGTGAAAATATAAAATGAAATTTAGTGAAAAGTGGTTAAGAGAGTGGGTAAATCCTGCTATTGATACGCAAGCTCTTTCGGAACAGCTTTCTATGGCTGGCCTTGAGGTTGATGCAGTTGAGAGCGCGGCAGCGGATTTTAACGGCGTAGTGGTTGGTGAAGTTGTTGAGTGCGCACAGCACCCAGATGCAGATAAACTTCGCGTTACTAAAATCAATGTAGGTGGCGATGAGCTACTTGATATTGTGTGTGGTGCGCCAAATTGTCGCCAAGGCATTAAAGTCGCTGTTGCAACAGTGGGCGCTGTTTTACCGGGCGACTTTAAAATTAAAAAAGCCAAATTACGCGGTCAGCCATCACACGGTATGCTGTGTGCCTTTGTTGAGCTAGGTATTAGCGAAGAAGGCGACGGCATCATGGAACTGCCAAGCGATGCGCCAATTGGTACAGACCTGCGCGAATACTTAGGCCTTGATGACAAAATAATTGATGTGGACTTAACGCCAAACCGTGGTGATTGCTTGGGTATAAAAGGCCTTGCACGCGAAGTAGGTGTATTAAACAGCATTGATGTAAACGAGCTACAAATTCCAGCTGTTAGCGGCACTATTGACGATGAAGTATCTATTGAACTTGTTAATGCTGATGCGTGTCCGCGTTACTTAGGGCGTGTAATCAAAGGCATTAGCCTTGATGCAGAAACACCGCTTTGGATGGTTGAAAAGCTTCGCCGTAGTGGTATTCGCTCAATTGACCCTGTTGTTGATGTTACTAACTATGTATTACTAGAACTTGGCCACCCAATGCATGCATTTGATTTAAATGCAATTGAAGGCGGCATTAAGGTTCGCAGTGCCAATGCAGGCGAAGAGTTAGTATTGCTTGATGGCAATACTGCAAAACTGAACGAATCAACACTTGTGATAGCCGATCATAATAAAGCACTTGCGATTGCCGGTATCTTTGGCGGTGAGCAATCAGGTGTTACAGAAAAAACGTCTGATATTTTATTAGAAAGCGCGTTTTTTAACCCAGTCGCAATTGCAGGTCAAGCCCGCAGTTACGGCTTACATACCGATGCATCACACCGCTATGAGCGTGGCGTAGATTTTACCCTGCAACACGATGCAATGGAACGCGCAACTGCTTTATTACTTGATATTGTTGGCGGTGAAGCAGGACCTGTTATAGAAGCTGTGGCTGCTGATAAACTGCCAAAAGTGACAGAAGTACGCCTACGTCGTGCGCGTTTAGACCGTGTAATTGGTCATCATATTGACGATGCGAAAGTGACTGATATTCTGACTCGTTTAGGGTTAGACGTTAAGTTTGAAAACGACAGCTGGAGCGCTGATATTCCAAGCTACCGCTTCGATATTCGTATTGAAGAAGACTTAATTGAAGAAGTTGCTCGTGTTTATGGTTACAACAGTATTCCAAATGTTGCGCCAACCGCAAAGTTAAAAATGACTACACATGACGAGTCAACAATTGCGCTAAGTAAGTTTCGAAATACGTTAGTGACACGTGGCTACCAAGAAGCAATTACGTACAGCTTTGTAGACCCTAAAGCACAAGCTATTATACACCCACAAAGTAATCCGCTTATACTGCCGCACCCAATTTCAATTGAAATGTCGGCTATGCGTGTAAGCTTAATGCCAGGGCTTTTAGCATCGGTTGCGTATAATCAAAACCGTCAACAACCACGTATTCGTTTATTTGAGCATGGTCTTAAATTTATCAGCGACGACAGGGCAGAAAATGGCCTGCAGCAAGTCCCTGTCATTGGCGGTGTGATCACTGGCCTTGCACACGGCGAGCATTGGGTTGAGCAAAAACGCAACGTTGATTTTTACGACCTAAAAGGTGATGTTGAAGCCTTATTAGCAATCACCAACGATACAAGCCGTTTTGAAATTAAAGCAGAACAGTCAGACGGTTTACACCCAGGCCAATCAGCAGTTATTTATGTTGAAGGTAAAAAGGTAGGATTTTTTGGTGCTCTTCATCCTCAAGTGCAAAAATCGTTAGATATCAATAACGCAACTTTTGTATTTGAAATAGAAATGTCTGCAATAGAAAAAAGAAATTTACCGCAAGCTGTATGGGTTTCAAAATTCCCTTCAAATCGCCGCGACATCGCGATTTTAGTGGCTGACAGCGTTAATTCAGGTGATATTTTAAGCACAATAGAAAAAGTTGGCGGAAATCAATTGGTTGACCTAAACTTATTCGATGTGTATAAGGGCAAAGGTATTGAGCCAAATTATAAGAGTTTGGCGATTGCTCTAACACTGCAGGCGGTTGATAGAACACTCGAAGAGAAAGATATCAATCTGGTAGTTGATAACGTGGTGGCCACATTGGCCGAAAAGTTTAATGCATCGTTGAGGGACTAGATATGGCGCTTACTAAAGCCGACATAGCTGAACACCTATTTGAAAAGCTCGGGATCAATAAAAAAGATGCCAAAGATTTAGTTGAAGCGTTTTTTGAAGAAATCCGCTCAGCGCTTGAAAAAGGCGAGCAGGTTAAGCTCTCTGGATTTGGTAACTTTGATCTTCGTGATAAAAAAGAAAGACCAGGCCGTAACCCGAAAACAGGAGAAGACATTCCTATTTCGGCGCGCCGCGTGGTGACCTTTAGACCAGGTCAAAAGCTTAAAACCCGTGTAGAAGTGGGCACAAGCAAAGCAAAATAAAAAAGGGCAGCGTAAGCTGCCTTTTTTATTTAAAAAACCATCTGGCATCATGTTTTAAAACACATTTAATGCCAGGGGAGTTTGCTTACCTAAAATTCTCGCGGTGATACAAACTCACCGTTTTGTATTTGTTCATACGTTTGTTGAGCAAGGACATCGAGCGCATCTAAATTTTTACCATCGCTCATCAGTTGGTGCTCAATGGGTAGTAAATCTATATTCTCAATGCCAGCGCTTTGCGCCACTTTCGAAAAAATGTAAGCGTGCTTATATTTATCATGTTTATAAAACAAGCTGATTAACGAGGTATACACTTCAGGATTTGGCTGTTGGCCTTGTTCATTTAGCTCAAGCGTTTTATATAGCAAATCAATTGTTTTTTCATCGTCAAACTTAATGTAATAAGAGGCTAGATAAAACTGCATTTCTGCACTGTTGGTTACGCTTTCATCATTTTCCATTGCAAGTAAACGAGTCAGCGCACTTTGCTCATTGTTACGTGACCAATGATAGTAAAGCAAGCCTGGGTGGTTAGTGTTTTTTGTGTCTTGATAAAGTCGGGTCATCTCTTTAATGCTAGTAAGCTGACCTTCAATACGCGATGTTGTTTTAGACTTTAGTTTAATATGTTCTATTTTTGCGGCTAAAGTAATACATTGATTATACGACTCAAACCCCTTAAGCAATTGGTATTTGTTTTCATCTGTGGGTTTTTTATATTCTATATAGCGTTTTAAAATAACCTCAGAGCGCTCATTTTTACAATGGCTATCTTTATTTAAATCACTACAAAAGCCAGGTGTTTCTTTACATACCTGAGCGAGAGTCAGTGGGTCTTCGCATCCTGTTAACGCTAGCATTGTTAGTATTGCGCTTGCTCTTAAAACCATCCCTTAACCTCAAATGAATATATACATTACTATTCTAGCGCAATCATTTGTGCGCTAACAGTAGAGAATAACTTTAGATTAACTTAGAATAGCCCTGCCTGAAGTGCATTACTCTCAAAATCTAATGCATTTTTAAAGGCTATCCGTTCAAAATGATTAAATTAGGTAAATAAAATGACCTCATCTCACGAATTAGAATATACAAATAGTTGGCAAGAACGCCAAGATTACGCTGAAAGCATGCAACCTATCATTGGTAAGCTTTATCGTAACCGTGGTATAGAAATCGCTGTATATGGCCGTCCTCTCGTTAATGCTAGTACTATCGATATTATCAAATCACACAAAACTGTAGCGCAATTTGAAGGCACTAAATTACGTTTACGCGAAAGCTTTCCGTTTTTAGAAGCCATTAGTAAAATGGATCTAAACTCGGCACGTATTGATATTGGTAAACTTGCTTATAGCTATTTGTACAGCGATGCTGCTAATGGCCGCACAGTTGATGAATTTGTTAAAGACGAATTAGCCGAAATTGCAGACTCACCAGCCAAAGAGCCGCGTGATGTTGTATTGTATGGATTTGGTCGTATAGGGCGTTTGTTAGCACGTTTACTAATCGAAAAATCAGGCCCTTATGCCGACTTACGTTTACGCGCAATTGTTGTACGTGGTGGTAAAGAAGGCGACCTTGAGAAACGTGCAAGCTTACTGCGTCGCGATTCAATTCATGGTCCATTTAATGGCTCAATCACAATTGATACGCAGCGTAATGCAATTAAAGCGAATGGCAGCTACATCCAAGTGATTTATGCTAACTCGCCAAGTGAAGTTGATTACACCGCTTACGGTATCGAAAATGCACTCGTAGTCGATAACACTGGTATTTGGAAAGACGAAGCAGGCCTTGGCCAGCACTTAGAGTCTAAAGGGGCTGCAAAAGTACTATTAACAGCACCGGCTAAAGGCAACATTAAAAACATTGTTTATGGTGTAAATAACCAAGACATTAAGCCTGAAGATAAAATCGTGTGTGCAGCAAGCTGTACTACCAATGCGATTACGCCAACCCTTAAAGCATTAAACGATAAGTTTGGTATTAATAACGGCCACGTAGAAACTGTACACTCATACACAAACGATCAAAACCTTATTGATAACTACCACAAAGCAGAGCGTCGTGGACGTGCTGCTGCACTTAATATGGTAATTACCGAGACAGGCGCAGCTAAAGCGGTATCTAAAGCGCTTCCTGAGCTTGAAGGTAAGCTAACTGGTAATGCTATCCGTGTGCCTACACCTAATGTATCGCTTGCTATATTAAACTTAAACCTTAATAGCAGCACGTCTGTTGAAGAGCTAAATGCGTTTTTACGCGAAACAGCACTGCATTCAGAACTGCGTGACCAAATTGATTACACCGCATCAACCGAAATCGTATCTACCGATTTAGTCGGTAGCCGCTACGCAGGTGTTGTAGACTCGCAAGCAACAATTGTTGAAGGTAACCGCGTTGTTTTATACGTATGGTACGACAATGAATTTGGCTACAGCTGCCAAGTAGTTCGTTGTATGCGTGATATGGCTGAAGTTGCTTTCCCAAGCTTACCTCGCTAATTTATACGCAATTATACTAAGCCAGCTTTTTTGCTGGCTTTTTTAGTCGCGTTATATTTTTAAAGTGTACCCTGTGTGGTAGGCTTTAATTATTGAAATGCTTATTTGATTTCATTCAATAATGCATTTTACTATTTAACCTGCAATCTGCTTGAGATAGTTTAATTATCCACAGTACAGGTTTTTAAATAGTGTCAGTTCTGCACTTTTAGGCCGCTCTTTTTTGTAATTTAGTGACCAAAAATAGAGTCAATTTAGTCCAAAATATCAACGTGCCTAACAAAGCAGATAAACTTATTCTACCTTAAGGTTTTTTCATGAAAATCAGCAGCAATTTTGATAGTGGTAACATAAAGGTTATCGAAGCCAACGATCCGTTAAATATTCAATTAGAGATAAACAACGATCACCAGTCTGAATTTTACCAGTGGTTTCACTTTCGTCTAGAAACAACGCCTTATCAACTGCATAAGTTAAACATTAATAATTTAGAAAACTCTGCCTACCCAGATGGATGGGAAGGCTACCAAGCTGTTGCCTCATACGACCGTCAAACATGGTTCCGTGTGCCTTCAAATTACGAAAATGGCACGCTTGCCTTTGAACTAGAGCCTGAATGCCCCAGTGTATATTTTGCTTACTTTGCGCCATATAGCTACGACCGTCATTTAGATTTATTAGCCTGGGCGCAAAGCGAAGAGCTTTGCCAATTACAAACTTTAGGTGAAACACTTGATGGCCGTGATATGAGCGTGCTTAAAATTGGTCAGCCTAGTGAAGATAAAAAAACAATCTGGATCACAGCGCGCCAACACCCAGGCGAAACTATGGCAGAATGGTTTGTAGAAGGGCTATTACACAAACTACTAGATGATGAAGACCCGCATGCCGCTGCTCTTTTATCAAAAGCTGTATTTTATGTAGTACCAAACATGAACCCAGATGGCAGCGTACGTGGTCACCTTCGTACTAACGCAAAAGGCGTTAACTTAAACCGTGAATGGCAAACGCCTAGCATGGAAAATAGCCCAGAAGTGTATTTAGTACTGAATAAAATGCGCGAAACTGGCCTCGATATGCATTTAGATATACACGGTGATGAAGCTATTCCTTATAACTTTGTGGCGGGCAGTGAAGGTATTCCAAGCTACGATGACCGCTTAAAAGACTTAGAAGATAGCTTTAAAGCAGCGCTGCTTACTATAACGCCAGAGTTTCAAGATGAGCACGGTTACGATAAAGACGAGCCGGGCAAAGCTAATTTAACAGTTGGCTCATCTGCAACGGCAGAAGAATTTAAAGCACTTACTTACACAATTGAGATGCCTTTTAAAGACAATAACGACTTACCAGACCCAGATTACGGCTGGTCAGACCGCCGCTCGTATCAATTTGGTCAAGATACTTTAGCGGCAATCGTAAATGTCGTTGATAAATTAAGATAAATTAGTATAAGGTAAGGGCAACATTAAAATGTTGCCCTTTTTTATTACAAAATTAACAAATAATAAAAGTGCGCAATGGCTTAGTTATCGTATTACCTAGCTCTGAGTAAGTAATAAACAATCAACAGTCTCAAATAAAATAATAAGAGGTATTTAGCGTGGATGCATTCGGACAACTTTTAGATAGCCTAGATGGCATGTTAGGGGGCGCAGTTTGGTTTCCCTATGTGCTGCTAGGAGTCGGTCTATTTTTTACTATTTATTTAAAGTTCCCACAAATTCGTTATTTCAAACATGCGTGTAAAGTAGTTACAGGTAAATTTGATAAAAAAGGCACCGAGGGTGACACAACTCATTTTCAAGCACTGGCTACTGCGCTCTCTGGTACGGTAGGTACAGGTAACATTGGTGGGGTAGCCTTGGCTATTTCTATTGGTGGCCCCGCGGCATTATTTTGGATGTGGATGACGGCATTTTTTGGTATGACCACCAAATTTGTAGAAGTTACGCTTTCACATAAATACCGCGAAAAAACCCAAGATGGCACCATGGCGGGTGGCCCTATGTATTACATGGATAAACGCCTAAACATGAAGTGGCTTGCTATTTTATTTGCCGTTGCCACTGTAATTAGCTCTTTTGGTACGGGCAGTTTGCCACAAATTAACAACATAGCGCAGGGTATGGAAGCCACATTTGGTTTTGCACCTATGGCAACCGGTGCTGTGTTATCTATTTTACTTGCGTTGGTTATTTTAGGTGGTATTCGTCGTATTGCTGCTATTACATCACGTGTTGTGCCCATTATGGCCGTGATTTATATCATAGGTGCGTTAGGTGTTATTTTTTATAACATTGAAAACATCGGCCCTTCGTTTGCGTCAATATTTGTTGATGCATTTACAGGCTCTGCTGCAGCCGGTGGTTTTTTAGGTGCCTCTTTTGCGTATGCATTTAACAGAGGTGTAAACCGTGGCTTGTTCTCAAATGAGGCCGGTCAAGGTTCTGCACCCATTGCCCACGCATCGGCAAAAGCGGATGAACCTGTGTCTGAAGGAATGGTGTCAATTTTAGAGCCGTTTATCGATACCATTATTATTTGTACATTAACAGGCTTAGTTATTTTATCGTCGGGTGTGTGGAATGAAAAATTCGAAACACATTTTGAACGATCGTCAATGAGCATTATTAAAGGTGACTACTCAGAAACCAACGAAGCGCAGCGCCAAGAGCTATACAATTACCTAAACGGTAACGATAGCAAGGTAGAGCTATTCAACGGCAACATTGATGTAGTTAATGGCGAGCCAACAAGTAATGGCTTTACCGTATTACATTCACGCTCAATTGGTGAAGACATACGTTTTGGTATTACCGACAAACATAAGTACACAGGTATTGTTGAAGTTAAAAACGGCATGCCAACCGACGACAGCATTAGTTTAATAGGTAAATCGTTAGTGCACTCAGCAGAGCTGACAACCAAAGCGTTTACCCGAGGCTTTTTTGGCGATAGCGGCCAGTACATAGTATCGATAGGCTTATTGTTATTCGCGTTTTCTACTGCCATTGCGTGGTCGTACTACGGTGACCGTGCCATGATTTACTTACTTGGTAATCGCTCAGTTATGCCGTATCGCGTATTTTATGTTGCTGCGTTCTTTTGGGCTTCGTTTGCCGATACCACTTTAGTATGGAAATTAGCAGCCGTTGCAATTGTCGTTATGACCTTGCCTAACTTATTTGGCATTATGTTATTGCGCAAAGAAATGAAACAATCCGTAGATGACTACTGGGTTAAATTCAAAAAAGACAACGAGCAATAAAACAAGTACAATAAAAGGCGCCGCAAGGCGCTTTTTTTATGCGTAGTATGGAGAGTAGTATGGCGATTATTCATTGCCCCAAATGTGCAAAATCAATTTCAGATAAACATCAGCAGTGTCCGCATTGCAATAGTAACATTGGCGCGCTTAACTCTGAGCAGGTACAACAGCTTCAGCGCGAACAGCGAATTAAAAAACAGCAAATGTTTATGAACCATTCTTTCTTGGCGCTCATACTATTTTTAGGTGGCTTTTTTTGCTTATACTTTTTACAACCCGCAAAAGAAACCCTGCAATGGTACGCGTATACAGTAGCGATTGGTGTCGGCTGTATTTGGTACTTAGTAAACCGCGTTATTTTAGTGACTCTAAAAAAGAAAAGATGACATGAATATTGACAACCTTGTACAAAATATAACCCCAGAATTATTTGAGCGTTTACAGTACGGTGCTTCAACCGGTAAATGGCCCGATGGCACGCCGCTCTCTGATGAGCAAAAGCAACAAACGGTGCAACTTGTTATGCTTTACCAAGCTAAAATAGCGCAATCAAACGAGCAATTTACCATTGGTGCTAATGGCGAAATGATCCAAAAGACAAAAGCACAACTACAAAAAGAATTTAAATCAGAAAACGAAATAGCTAGGTTTAGTGAACATGATCTTTAAACACCTTTTTACACCTAAGTGGAAACACCCAAAGCAGCAAGTTCGTCTAGACGCAATTGAAAAACTTGATGTAGAGCGCGACGCATCAATTTTAAGCACATTAGCGCTGGAAGATAACTCAGCCGAAATACGCCGCAAAGCATTACAAAAAGTAAATAACCTACCACTGTGGTGGAAAGCCTATAAACAAGATCACGCGCTAAAAGATGTAGCCGAAATACAAATTTCAAACGCAGTGTTAAACAACGAAAGCGCACTGAGCACGCAAATTAAAAGTGAGTATATAGACCGTTTTGCACCGGTTAAAACACTGGAAAAGCTCGCCTTTGCAGAGAAAGAACTGCAAGTACGCGTTAAACTTTTAAAGCGCTTAGCAAATCCTAAATTAATTGAAAAAGCGTTTAAAGAGGGCAGCGAAGAGCTTCAAAGCCAACTTGTAGAGCTCGTTATAACGCATCAACTTATTAAACCATTAGTAAAGCATGCTAAAGGCGATGCTAAGCAGCAGCTTGAGCAACACATTGAAAACGAACGCTTAGCGATTGAAATGCCCGCTCAGGTAGAAAGCGCAACACGCGTTATTTTAGCTAAGCTAAACGCCCTGCGAGATAAAAACGATTACGCCATAGTAAACCCACAAGCCGGCGAATTAATGGCGCAGTGGCAAGCACTTGAGCTTAAATGGTTAAGCGAAGAGCACGTTAAAGAGCTAGATAAAAAATACATCAGCATTACTGATAAACTCGATGCGCATATTGCTACGTTAAAAGCTCAGCACGAGCAACAACAGCAGCGTTTAGCCGAGCAGCAACGTCAATTATTAGCTCTGGCAACACTTGAGGCATTGAGCGAAGAAATAGAAAACGCGTTGCAATTAGGCTTAGAAACCCCAGAGCAAATTCAGCAAGATTGGTTAGAGGCCAAAGTAGCGCAAGCTAAGCAAACGTTAACCGATGCCCAACACGGCGATAACGCACAAACTAAGCAAGTTATTACAAAGCTTGAAAAACTATTCAATCAGGTGGCTAAACTACCAGAGCTTAGTAGCGCAATTGCACAGTATAAAATTGCTTTTGAACAGCTTAAAGAAATTGAGCCTGCGCAGCAGTTAGCTGATTACGATGATGTTTTAACTCGTTTTAATAACGCATTTAAACAAACTCGTAGCCATTTAAATGTGGTTGATGGGGCATTGCAGCAAAACTTTAAATCGCAATTAAATACGCATAAAAAGCAGTTTTTAGCGCAAATGAGTGAGCTGACTAAACCGCTTGAAAAAAACCAAAGCACAGCCAAACGTAAAGCACGCGATGTAAAACGCCTTATTGAGCAAGGCCGCTTTAATGTTGCTTTTGGTGTATTTAAAGGCTTTGAAGAGTTGTTTGATAAGTTAACACCGCAATTTCAGCAGCCACTAGTAAACTTAAAAGCCGATTTAGAAGCACAACTTGCAGAAGCAAAAGATTGGCAAAAATACGCAGCCGCGCCAAAACGCGAAGCCTTACTTGAAGAAGTGGCAGGGTTAGTCGACCAACCGTGTGACGACCCACAACATCGCGCTGAGCAAGTTAAAGCGTTTCGTAAGCGTTGGAACGAGCTTGGCCGTTTAGATACAGAGCAAGAAAAGCAACAAGGTGAGCAGTTTGATAGCAACATAGAGCTGTTGTTTGCACCGTGCCGTAGTTACTTTGCCGAGCAAGAAGTGGCGCGCGAAGCTGCAAAAGCCCAGCGTGAAGTACTGATAAACGATATGCAAGCACTAAGCGAGCTAGACACCGCTATTGAAAGCTTTGATTGGAAGCAGTTTGAGAGCCAATACAACCGTTTAAATAAAGCGTGGCGTAGCGTGGGTAAAGTTGACCCTAAAACATACCGCGTATTAAACGAAAGCTTTAAAACACAGCAGCAGAGCGTACTTGCTATATTAAATGCGTACCATAAAGGCAATGCAGCACAAAAAAATGCCTTAGTGGAACGCGCCTCAGCGCTTTCGCAAAGTGAAGATTTAGCTGCAGCATGCCAAGAGTTAAAGCAATTACAACAGCAATGGCAAAGTATAGGTTTTGCAGGTTTAAAAGCCGAAAATGCGCTGTGGCAAAAGTTTCGCCAATATAACGATGAAACCTTTAGCAAACGTAGCAGTGAGTTTGAGCAGCAAAAGCTGGCTCAAAACGAAACAGATAAACAAGCTGCAATAGAACTGGCTGAGCTAGAAAGTGCCCTTGAGCAAGTAAATCAAAAAGCCCAATTGCATGACCTAGAAACCAAAGTAAAAGGCTACGCACAATATAAATCGCTTGCGTCAAAAGTGGCAGCATTATTAAGTGCTATTGACGAAAAGCTAGCTTTACTAACAAGCCAAGCGCAGCATGCGCAATTTGAAGCGCTGATCACTGCACTTGAAAACAACGAAGTAGTGCCAAGCCAATTTCAAGCACCGTTAGCGACATCGCTTAGTAGTGAACAACTTATTACAAGAATGGAAATTCTTGCCAATGTAAGCTCGCAAAATGCAGCGCTTAGAATGGCAGAGCAAGTCGCCATGCTTGATGATAAACACCGTGGTGAGCATGCTGATTTAAACTATTATTTAAAGCAGCTATTAGCGCTCAGTAAGGGTTCAGTTGAGCCTGACACACTAGCTAAAATTAAAACTATTTTTACAGCATAATATGTAATTAACTTGTATTAAATACAGGTATTGCATAATAAAAGCCGCTGTTTAAGCGGCTTTTTTATAATTACAACGAGGATAAAGGTTAGCATGAGAATTTTATTACTGTTTTTAACCACACTACTTTTAAGCGCATGTAATTCTACACAAGGCGTGTCTGTTTACTCATTTACCAGCTCAGAAGTAGAAAGTGTGCTAGGTAAACAGTTGCCTAAGTTAAGCGAAAAGGTGAGCTTAATGGGGCTGCCAGTGCAGTTTGATGTAAACGATTTAAGTGTAAATATTGGTCCAGATAACCGTGATGTAGTAGTACTTGGTGCAGACTCCAGTGCAGAAATAAATGCATTTGCACTAAAATACCCAGTACGCTTAAAGCTGCAAATTGAAGGCAGCCCGTTTTATGACAGTGAAAAAAAAGCCGTGTTTTTACGCAATGTTAAACTACTAGATTCGAGTGTGGATGCAGGTGGCTTTAAAGGTAATTTAGCGGCGCTTGATAATGAAGCGATGGAAGTAATTAATGCTTTTTTAGCCCTCAACCCTGTTTATACGTTAAATATGGACGACCCTAAAATGATGCTGCTAAGCAAATTACCCCTTGATATGAAAGTGGTTGAAGGGGCAATTAAATTAGTACCGCGCCTTTAATGTACAGCACACTGCTTGCGATAGTTTTATTACCAAAACGTTTGGTTAATTAGATCGAGCCCAGTAAAATGTACGTATTAATTAGCCTGTTTCTCAGGCTAATTAGGTTTTTATAATGGCAGCTTCGCGCAGCATACCTACCTCAAGACTCTCTCGTTTTGCAACGCTTGGCTCCTTAGCCGGTGGTGTTGCAACCAACATGCTTATAGATGGCACTAAAAGTGCGCTCTCGGGTAATGGTTGGAATAATAAAGCTTTACTCTTACAACCTAAAAACATAGAAAAACTAGCTGTTCAGCTAGCACACCTTCGTGGTGCTGCCATGAAACTAGGGCAATTACTGTCTATGGATGCTGGCGAGGTATTAAGTCCTGAACTTACTCAATTACTCGCATTGCTTCGCGCTGATGCAAACCCAATGCCGCACAATCAATTAGTTAAGGTACTTAAAAGTGAATGGGGTGAAAACTGGCTTAATCGTTTTTCGCATATTGAACTTAGGCCATTTGCAGCGGCGTCTATTGGCCAAGTGCACTTAGCTTATCAAGAAAATGGTGAAAAGCTGGCGGTAAAAATTCAATACCCAGGTATAGCGCAAAGTGTACATAGCGATGTAGACAATGTTATTGCACTATTAAACATTGCGCGGTTAATCCCTAAAGAGCTTGATATACAGCCACTCATAAATGAGGCTAAAGAGCAGCTACTTGCCGAGGCTGATTATGAACGCGAAGCACACTACCTTAAAAGATACGGTGAGTTGCTAAGCCAACACGTTAATTTTAAAGTGCCTAAAGTATATGGCGTTCACAACACTAAACGCATTTTGGCAATGGAGTATGTGCAAGCAACGCCTATAGAAGCGCTTAGTAATTTACCTCAAGGTGAGCAAAATAACATTGCAGCTAGGCTCATAGATTTATTTTTTAAAGAAATGTTTGTGTTTAAGCTAATTCAAACTGATCCTAACTTTGCTAATTTTCATTATCAGACCCAGAGTAAGCAAATTGTGTTATTTGACTTTGGGGCAACCCGAGAGATCTCGAGTAAGTTGAGCAAGGCTTACCTGTCACTATTTATTGCAGGCACTGAAAACAATAGGGCGGGCGTGTTAAGCGCAGCACGTGAAATAGGTTATTTTAAAGATACCCTACTAGATTCTTACAAAAGCCATGTTATTGATTTGTTTTTAATGGCGTGTGAGCCGCTAAGAACCACTGGCGAGTTTGATTTTAAAAACAGCCCCTTAGCAACGAATATTAAAAATGCAGGGCTAGAGCTGAGCGCACAGTCGCAGCAATGGCATACACCGCCCGTTGATGCGTTGTTTATTCATCGTAAGCTAGCTGGGCTTTATTTAATTGCGGCAAAGTTAAATGCAAAAATAGATATTAACGCTTTATTTAAGCCTTATATTAAAGGCCACTTTATTTAACTGTTTAGCGCGTCACTTTATGGCATAATAATCGTGATATTTCGCGAGGACGATGTAATGATAAAACAATTTTTAAATGACCCCAAACTTTTACTTAATGCGGTAGGAGAGGGCATTTACGGCTTTGATTTATCGGGCAATGCGGTGTTTGTAAACCCAGCAGCTGAACGTATGACTGGCTGGCAAGCCCAAGAATTGTTGGGCAAAAAAATACATCAGTATCATCATCACAGCCACGCCGACGGCTCTCCTTATCCAGCCGATGAATGCCAAATATATTGCACCATGTTTGATGGCAAACGCCGCGAGGTTAAAAACGAAGTATTTTGGCGCAAAGACGGCACCTCGTTTGCAGTAGAATACACATCAACCCCCGTTTACAGGCAAGGAGAGTTAATTGGTGCGGTCGCGCTATTTCGCGATATATCGGCGCAGCAGCAAACCCAAAACGAGCTTAAGCAAGCGCTTGAGCAAGTTAAGCATTTGAGTGAGCAGCTGCAAGATGAAAATAACTACCTAATTGCAGAGCTTAACGAAGACTGGCAAGACTCAGGCTTAGTTGGCCAAAGCCATGTTTTTCAAGCTATGTTGGCGCAAATTAAACTTGTTAGCGAAACCGACAGCACAGTATTAATTTTAGGTGAAAATGGAACAGGCAAAGAGCTGGTGGCGCGTAACTTACACCGGTTAAGTAAACGCAGTAATCAAGCTTTTATAAAAGTGAACTGCGCAGCGTTTACGCCAAGCTTGTTGGAGTCTGAATTATTTGGCCACGAGCGCGGTGCGTTTACCGGTGCAAACGAGCGACGTAAAGGCCGCTTTGAACTGGCCGACAAAGGCACACTGTTTTTAGACGAAGTTGCTGAGCTGCCATTAGAAGCGCAAAGTAAATTGCTACGGGTATTACAAGAGCAAGAGTTTGAACGGGTTGGCGGTAGTACTACGCTTAAGGTAAATATTAGAGTATTGGCAGCAACCAATCGTGATTTATGGCAAATGGTGCAAAAAGGCACCTTTCGAATTGATTTATATTACCGCCTTAATGTGTTTCCTATTAAAGTGCCCGCGCTTAAAGAGCGCAAAGAAGACATTCCTTATTTATGCACCAATTTAATTACTCAACTAAATAAACGCTTAGCAAAGCAAATAAAAGGGGTGAGTAAAAAAGCGATTAGCCAACTACAAGCTTATGATTGGCCTGGTAATATTCGCGAGTTACAAAACGTACTAGAGCGCGAAGCTATTTTAACTAAACATACTGTCCTTAAACTTAGTCAGCCATTGCATGGCGATGCAAGCACAGCTGTAAATACATCACTTACGCTTGCAGAGGCGCAAAAACAGCACATTATTGAGGTGCTTGAATTATCACAGTGGCAAATATCTGGCGATAAAGGCGCTGCTTGCAAATTAGGCCTGCCCGAGAGCACTTTGCGCTCAAAAATGCGCAAACTAGGAATAAGCAAAAATACGTGATATATCGCGGTATTCGTTAAATATCGCGAATGAATTTTATTGCTAATTTATAAATATATTTAATATCAATTACTTAATTAAAGTTTCAGCTTGGTCTGAAAGTTGCAAAAGCAGCATTAATACCGTCACTATTAAGTAGCTACTATGAAGTTTGATATTAAAGAAGAAGATATGATCATCAAGCCCTATAACACACCAGGGCCTATTTATATTCGTGAGCAAAAAGGCTTTTACCAACAAATACGCCGTAACCTTGGTTGGTTACTTATGCTTATGTTTATTGCCATTCCTTGGATTCAATACAAAGGTGAGCAAGCCGTACTACTTGATGTAGCCACGCAAAAGTTTACTATTTTTGGTTTAACCTTACTGCCGCAAGACTTTATGATTTTAGCGCTGCTATTTATGGTAGGCGCGTTTGCTTTGTTTTTTGTCACGAATTGGCTTGGCCGCGTGTGGTGTGGTTATACCTGCCCCCAAACAATCTGGATGTTAATGTTTAGTTGGGTTGAGCAACGTATAGAAGGTACTCGTAATCAGCGTATAAAGTTAGATAAATCACCATGGAGTGCATTAAAGTGGCGTAAAAAAATAACCAAACATGCTGCGTGGCTTGTTATATCGCTGCTTACTGCAACGTCGTTTATGGCGTATTTTATACCCGCTAAAAGTTTATACCTTGAAATGTTTACCTTACAGTGGTCGGGCATTACCAGCTTTTGGGTGTTTTTATTTGCATTTTGTACTTATGGAAATGCCGGCTTTTTACGCGAAAAAATGTGTAACGTGGCGTGTCCGTATTCTCGCTTTCAATCGGTGATGTTTGATAAAGATACATTGGTAGTGAGCTACGATGCAAAGCGCGGCGAAAACCGAGGCCCTCGTAAACGCAAAGCTGATCCTAAAGCCCTTAATTTAGGCGACTGCGTTGATTGTAATTTATGTGTAGAGGTATGCCCCGCGGGCATAGATATTCGTAACGGTTTGCAATACGAGTGTATAAATTGTGGCTTATGTATTGATGCCTGTGACGACACTATGGATAAATTTGGCTATCAAAAAGGGTTAATTAAATATGCCAGCGAAAAACAGCTAGAAGGTAAAAAAACCAATCCATTTAGGCTTAAATTAGTGGGGTATGGTGTATTAACAGGGGTATTACTTATTTCTATGATTGCGTGGGTATTGCAACGTACGCCAATAGAGGCATCGGTACTGCGCGACAGAAACGCATTATACCGTGTAAATTATGAAGGCTTGGTAGAAAACCCATACACTCTCACTATTATTAATAAAACCCAGCAGCCATTGCACTACGGCGTAGCCATTGAAGGCCTACCTGTGGCCACACTTAGTGCGCCAAGCTCTATTTTGGTATTGCCAGGAGTGATGAAAAAAATTCCGGTTACAGTCACCGCTGATGGCTACGACATAGCAACAAAAGTGACCCCAGTTAGCTTTGTTATTACCGCTGTAGAAAACCCTGATATAGCGATTACTAAAACAAGCCAGTTTTATAAAAACTAGCAATGGCTTGGGCTAAAATTAGTTCACGCCATTATTTAATTGCGATGAAATAAAACGTTTTGCAGCATCTAGGTTATCAAATAAACATTGGTTAAAATCTACATCGCGTTTAGCGTTTTGCATTATTCGCTGCATTTGGCTTATAGCAATAGGGGAGGTGAGGACAAATGCACTTATCAAGCAGTTAGTGTGCTGCATATGTGTGCTTATGGCGACCATTTCTTGCTCTGCATCGGGCGTAGCTGCAAGTACACACGATGAGTCGCTTATGTAACCCCATTGCTTACCTTCAAATTCAGCCACTTTATCAAAAAGGGCGGCTTTGAAGTTGGCCAATAGCTCTAGGTCTAAATTTCCGCTAAATTGGGCAATAATTATATTGCCCTCAAAGGATAAAGTTACCTCAGCATGCTTATTTTTATACTTCATCGTAGGTTCCTAATTTTAATTAGTTTATAACTTATACCAATTTACTTAATTAAGTTAGCTATTTTGAGGCTAGAAAACATGTTGATAGCTTGGCAAAAAATTCGCTATTTAGTTGTTCTAGGTAATTGCTCCTGCATTGCTCTACCTTCTGCATCCATGCAGCCGTAAATGAGCGTTTTTTAACCTAGGTAGCGACACGTTTAGCCCCGCAAAATGATTAAGTATTATTGCACATGGGTATTAAAAGCCACTAAAGTGACTTTAAATAATCTAACGCGCCGGTAATAACAGCAACTTGCGCTTGAGTACACTGCTCATCTGAGGCAGTTGGGCTATCTGGGTATACTTCGGTTGTCGTTACATAAGGGGCATTGGTAAAGCCCATGCATAAGCCCAATTCGCGTGCGGCGTAATTTATAACGCCAAATTGCTCCTGCGGTACACCAATTAATTGATTGTTTTCGTCACTGGGGGCAATGTGCGTTACCTTTTCAACACTATTTAAAATGGCTTTTTGAAAATCAGGTGCTGGTTTTTTGCTATCAGCCACTAAATAAAAACCATCTGGTATGTTCCAGTTGGTGTTAATTTTACCATCGCGCGCCGCCAAAGCGGGTCTAAATTCACTGTTGTCTGTGTCTGTGGTTTCGTGCAGATCAATATGCGCAACTAACTCAGTGTTTAGCGAGGCTACATATTTCATAATAGCTGCAGATTCTTGGGCAGGGCTGTTATCGTAAAAAGAGCGATTTGGATCAATAGCTTCTGGGTTCCAGCGGTTTATGGTTTCAAAACCCCACGGGCTAATACAAGGTGCAATAATAAAGTTAAAACGCGTTGTATAAGGTGCAACAGCGGTTTGAGCAAATGCCAGCGCACCCATAACGCCACTTGTTTCGTAGCCGTGCACACCCCCAGTAATTAACACGGTAGGGCGATCACTTTGCCAATTTTTACTTTTAAATAAATAAAGTGCAAAGCTAAGCGGCGAATAATTTAATTCGCCGTACTGCTCAACATCTAAAAACTCGTTAGGCTGGGTAATTTTACTGACTACGAGCTGGTTATAATCGCGCTTTTTTTGTTGAAGTTGTAACCATGCTGCTTTATCACTGTCGTTCCATGGTTTATTAGGAGTGCCAATTGGGTATAAAGTGTCGCTCATTGTTTGCCTTTAACTTGTCGCTTTATAAAGGCGTTAGCTTATCGCTGCAATTACAAGCCTGCAACTAGAAATGCTCGGTTACACCTGCCGTGTTTTCGTACAAGGTGGCGTTTTCACGTTTATGTTTTTCAAATAAATACTCACGTAATGCCTCTTTACCACTTTTGATACTGACAATTTTTGCGGCATAGCCTAAATTAGTTTTACGGACTAAATCTATAAGTAGAGTGACTTTTTTCTTATTGGGTAGTTTAAACGTAATATGTTGCGCGTGGGTAAGGCTATAGCGATGATCGCGCGGCTTTAATAGCACGCCACTGCTAGAGAGCGAAAGTACATAAAAGCGCTCGCTTTGTAAATGCAGGTCTGAATAACGCCAGCTTCTGTCTACACCTTCGGTATCAATTACCTCAGGCGCACTCAGTACGGGGTTTAAGTAGCCGTCATCGTTGAGCTTAAACTCAAGCGGAAACCACAACTGATAATGGCCCACCTCAGCTAACATGGTTAATTTAGCGTGAGATAACAAACCTTTTAGTGTATCTGGTAAAGCCGTTTTTAAGCTAAGCTGCGAGTTATCGTTTGTATTGTCCTTGTTACTGCCTACAACAGACGAAATAAAACTTAACTCTTCCTTAGTTAAATCCATATTATTTCTCGTTTAATAAAAGCTTCACATTAAACTAATAGTGCAATTTGTTCAATATTCAAACGTAAAGTTTAAGCAAATTTAAACACCTGTTTAGAGTAAATACTTAAGACGAGTTGATTGTTTTAGGAGGTGTTTACCGCAGTTTAAACACCCAATGTACACAGCCTATGGGCTCTTTATAAGGCCTGCTTGTACTTGCTTTGGTTAACCACGCAGCCACTTTTAAGGCGGGGCGCGCCTTGGCGTTTAAACTGTGATAAAATTTATTTTTAATTTTAGTTTATTCAAGGTTTTATGGCGCAGTTTATTGCCACTCCAAGCTGGTTAGGGCGTTTTTTTACGCGTATTAACACCGTTACTATTAAGCAAAGTTCACTCGTTATACATTTTAAAAATACTACTTCACGCGCCTATTTAATTAGCGACTTTACTAATTTTACACAATTTAAAAAAGGTCTGTTTAGCGGGAAAATAACCCTCAACCATAATAAAAAAACGGTAATTAGCTTTTTAAATAAACAGCAGGCTCAAACGCTTAGTGAGCAGCTAAACAGCGTTTTTGCCAATCACCTAGAAGAAAAAGTGAACACAGCAAAAACGCTTGTAAAACGTTATGCAACAAACGAGTATCTTCGCGACTCAAACGTGCCGTTATTAAAATCGGCGGTGTTTTCACTGGCACAGCAGTACGGCGCTTTACCTGCACTATGGCAGCAGCATTTATCGGCCATTAATATTAAGTTTTTAACTATTTTAAGTAGCTCACCAACAGTAGCGCATGCCACAGAGCAGCTACGTAAAAGTTATGAGCAAAAAACACTAACGGCAAGAGCCGACTTTTATAATGTGGTTGAATCAAACCCGCTTACACACGAGCAACGCCTTGCTGTTATACGCAATAACGACAAAAATTTAGTGCTAGCGGCCGCAGGCACTGGCAAAACCTCAGTAATGGTTGCAAAGGCACTGGATTTAATTGCTCATGGTGGTGTAAAACCCGAGCAAATATTGATACTTGCTTATAATAAAAATGCAGCAAACGAATTAAATCAACGCTTTAATTTAAGGGCGCAACAAGCAAACTTAAACGTTACGCCGCCTACTATTTTAACCTTTCATGCGCTGGGGCTTAAGTTACTGCAAAGCGCTAATAAAACACGTAGTTTATCGCCTTTTGCAAACGATGCTATGGCGCTTAATAAATGGTTTACACAGTGGCTTGGTAATACCCTAAAAACAGACTCACGTTTTTGTAAAACTTTTGTTGAGACACTGTATGAACCTACTGATAGCCTCAATACCGAAACTAGAATCGCAACTAAAACCGCCTTAAAAGCACAAACCTATCACACCCTATCGGGGCTAAAAGTAAGCAGTTATCAGCTCTTATTAATTGCCAACTGGCTTTATATGTATGGTATTGAACACACTTACCAAAATGATGACACCGCCGATTTTTACTTGCCACAGCACCAGGTTTACTTGGCGCATTTTGTGACAGATAGGCAAGGTAATTCAGTGCAGCACGCGGCTAACTTGCACAATAGCGAGCATATTAAATATGTACGCGCGCACCATAAAAAACAGGGCCATGCGTTGGTGCAAACATTTCATTATAACTGGCAAGAAGGTCAGCTTGAGCAGCGTTTAAAAGCACAACTACAAAAACATAAAGTACACATTAACCCCGTAGATAACCACGCAGTGTACGAGCGTTTATCTGCAACAGGGCTGTTAAAGCAAAATATAAATAAGTACTTAAACTGCCTAAGCGCAATACGGGGTGAGCAACTATCTAACGCTCAAATTGCAGCGCGAATAGCTAAAAGTGGCATTATAAATCATAAAAGTTATGCAACATTATTGGTGGCAATGCAGCGTGCATACTACGAAAAATTAAAAGAGCAAGATGCTATTGATTTTGACGACATGATTGCAAGCGCAGCTCAGGCGGTTAAATTGGGGGAGGTAAGTGTACCTTGGCGCCATATTTTAGTTGATGAATTTCAAGACATTTCATGCGCACGCATGGCGTTTTTAAATACGTTAATAAAGAGTGGTCCGCAACCTTGTTTTACTGCGGTTGGCGATGATTGGCAGGCTATTTATCGGTTTTCAGGCGGTAATTTGGCGCTCACCACACAGTTTAACGATTTAATAGGCAGTCACTCACTCACGTTATTGCAAAAAACGTTTAGATATAACAGCAGTATTAGTGAGGTAGCGGGGCGCTTTGTAATGCAAAACCCTGAACAATATAAAAAGCACATCACCACACATACGCAAGTAAGCACCCCTCAAGTTGTGTTACTTGACGATTTACATCAAGGTAAAAAGTCAGTAGCACTAAAAGTGCAGCAAACTATAGCCACAATTAATAAAAATAATAACACGGCCAGTATTGCCGTATTGAGCCGCTATCGGTTTATGCTTAATGAGGTAGAGCAGCATTTAGCAGGTAACAACTTTGCTAACCCACTGCACTTTTGGACACTGCATGGCTCTAAAGGACTCGAAGCCGATTACTGTATTATTATAGGTTTTGAGCAGGGCAAGTTAGGTTTTCCAAGCAATAACCCGGGTAATTTACTTGTTGAGGCATTATTGCCCGCACAAGATACCTTTAATCATTCAGAGGAGCGACGTTTATTGTACGTAGGGATCACGCGCGCTAAGCATAAAAGCTATTTAATTGCTCCGCCATCTGCGTGTTCTGAATTTATTAGCGAACTAATTAACGATAATTACCCTATTGATATAGCCTCTAATTTGTTTGTAAAACAGAGTAAGCACAATAAGTAAGGTTAATGATTAAATGTAAGAGTATTGGCTGCGTAAAACGCACATCGCGCTTTTGTAACTAGCAGTCAAACTAGCTTTATACACTAATGCCATGTGTCGCAAACATTGACGATTTACATTTACTATTTAGCCTGCCATTACATGCTGTTAAACTTAACGCCTATTTAGATCATTTTTGAGAGCGTTATGCGTACCCGTGCTTTTTTTACTAAGCGAGTGAGCTTTATATTCGTTTTATTTACTTTATTTTCATTTAAAGGGGCTGCCCAGCAGCAAGAGCAAACCCTTATTTTAGCCGGTAGTACAATTAATAGTTGCAGTGCTAATGCGGCGCAAAGTTGCAATACGCAAAATAACTCAAAGTCACAAAGCGTGTTTAAGGTAACCAATGCTAACCTTGAGCAAATAAAGTTAAATTGGCCTACTAACAATTCAAATAACCAAGCAAATGTTTTAAATACCTTACGTGCCCTTAGTAGCAAAAATGTAAACGCAGTCTCTAAAAGTGAGCTGCTTTGGCAATGGCGCGATATAAACAACGAGCAACTTAATAGCCTAACAAAGCAAGAGTTTAACTTTGTGTTTGATATGCTCGAACAACCTCATGTAAACACCACCCCAAAATCTGAGCTACAAAGCAACGGTATATTGCAATTTATAGCGGGGAGCTTAAAGGTTGCTAACCCAACACCCACCTTATTAATTATTAGCGCAGCCCAGCGCGACCCATACGCACAGGTAGAGGCGCTTAAAACGCTTTTACCAAAAGGTGTAACCAGCCAATGGTTGTCGCTTACACCTGCACTTGCTAAAGCAATTACTAACAATACCTGTAGTGATTTACCGGCGCTGCGTCACTCACAAATGAACTTGTATAATCGCAGCAATGTATACCCCGAGCTCACAAAGGCTGAGCAAACACTTTGTAATAATGGGGTTGAGGCGTTAGTTAATTTAATAAACACCAGTACCGGTGTTTTATTTAGCGACGGCACGGCTAAAAATGCTTTAAAAGCACTGTATGATGAAAATAATACTGCCTACCCTTGGACTAACGCGCTTAAAACTCGCCCTGTTATTGTAGGGCTAGGTGCAGGAAGCAAAATACAAAGCGAAAACGTCTATCTCTCACAGCACCAAAGCGAAGCGGTATTAAAAGCAAAGCTTGCCCCACAGCCTAATGCACTTAACGGGTTAAACACGTTTACCTATGGGCCACTCAGCACTCGCTTTAGTGAGCAAAATCAAACGCTAAACTTAGCCAGTACATTAAATACCGCAAAGCAAAAAAACGGTGATATTAAGCACGGTTTTGGTATTGATGAAAACACAGCCCTTGTTGTTATTAAATCCAACAAAGGAAATTTAATGACCGTAATAGGGCAAAGTGGGGTTGCGCATTTAAGTACGCAGCAAAAAGCAAACAGCTATAACTACTCGTACTGGCCTGCTCGCAGTGTAATAGATATTACTAATGCCGGGTTTGAACTTAGCGAGCGCACCATTAGCCAAGCATTAGCGCCTATTAAAATACCGCCTTTACCGGTGCAGCGTTTTGCCAATATTTTAACCGATTCAAAACTACGCTCGCTTACGCAAGCTATGTGCCTAAGCCAAGAGCAAAGTGCGGTAGGGCAACAAGATGACCTTTTAATAAATTTAACTGCCACAAAAAATACGCATTATTACCGCATTAATACCCAGCCGTATGGTTGCGCGTTAAGTAATTTGTCACTGAATGTAGAGCGCTTTTAACCTTAAGCGCTAGTACTAAATATACTTAATAACCCGATACAAAGGTTTATGTTTATTTTAATGGGCTTTAAAATAGCGCCCAAGTAATTTATACCTATTCGCTTAATTTGGTGGTTACGTTTTGCGAATAGGCAGTAACCAAGCAGATTTTACAAAGAGCAATTTATGAATAACGAGCACGACATAATCGACAACCTAGCAGAGCTAGAGAACTTTTTAGTAATGGTAGAAAACGGCGGCTTAGGCTTAAAAGGTGTATCGGGTGTAGGTATGGCTACAAGCAATAAAGACGGCAGCCATTTTGTTGCAGTATTCGACGACAAACAACAGTTATTACTGGCGCGTGGCATAACAGCCGAGGTATTTGAAAACGGTAAAGACATGGTGCGTAACGGCGTAGGGCGTACACACTAATAAAAACTAAAAAGCGCCGTATGGCGCTTTTAACTGCTTAAAACTAACTCTAAAATATTTAAAGCCTGTCGACTTGTTTTGAACTAATACTGGTCACAATATTATTTTCAAAACGGATCAATACAATGTACATCCCACCAATTGAGCCTTTTAGTTTATAAGTAAACTCTTCTGTTTTAACTAATTTGTCGCCATTACCAATATCAACAGCTTCATTAAGCACATCTTTATAAAGTGGTGCGCCCACTACAGCTACAATGTCAGATTTAGTTTTACCCACACTTAATAGATTTCCGTTTTTAAGTCGAAAACTACCTTGGGCAAACGCAAAGCTTGAAATAAAAAGAGATAAAAGCAGAGGAAACACAATACGTTTTTTCATAAGTCATCCTTAAACACATAGTATTTAATGCTAGGTATACAAGGTAATACAGAAAAATGACAGTGAAAAAGAAATAAAGAGGAGGTTAAATGGTCGGTATGGCAGGATTTGAACCTGCGACCCCTGACACCCCATGACAGTGCGCTACCAAGCTGCGCTACATACCGACGTTGTTTGCAATAGTACGTATATTTTATTAAAAATCAATAAGTGATTGTTTGTTTGCGTGTTTATTGTGCAAATGAGCTAAAAAACTTTAAGCTAAGGGCGTATCGCCCTTAGTAAGCACATGCCGTGCAGCGCATGTTAAGCCACCAAACAACACGCCCTAATCTTTATTTAGCCATTGATTGATCGAGTCGTACATTTCATCGCGTATCAGCGGTTGTGCTTCTTTATTTGGATGTAATTGATCCCTTTGCATTAAGTTTGGCTTATCTGCCACATTAAGCATAAAAAAGTTAAGTAAATGAGCATTTGTTTTTTCACTTACTTGTGTAAAACTGTCAGTGAACATTTTACTGTAACGCGGCCCGTAATTAGGGGGTATATAAATTTCCATTAACGCGACCATGGCATTTTCAGCTTGGCTTTTTTCGATTAAATCCGTTAAGTTGGCCTGCATTTTTGTTACCGGAAAACCACGTAAACCATCATTAGCACCAAGCTCAATAAGTACATGGCTTGGTTGGTATTGCGCTAGTAAGGCATCTAGCCTGCGTAAAGCTCCACCGGTAGTTTCGCCACTAATACTGGCATTAATTAGCTCTATATTACGCTGCTCTGCATCGTATTTATCTTGTAACAATTTAACCCAGCCTTGCTCTTGTTTAAGCCCATAGGCTGCACTTAAACTGTCTCCAAGTATTAAAATCGTGTTGTCGGCCGCCGCACTAAGTGGTTTGATAACTAAAAATAAAACGAATACAAAACGTAGGATTGAATGAGTCATATGTCAGCGCTTTCTCAATTAAATATTATTCAAGTAAATGGTTTGTCTAAAGTAGTTTCTACCTTCGAAGGTGAGTTGCCCATCCTCAGCGACATCAGCTTTAATGTCAAGCATGGCGAGTCAGTTGCTATTGTTGGCACCTCTGGCTCAGGAAAATCCACGTTATTAAGTTTATTAGCGGGGCTAGATACCGCCAGCAGTGGTGAAATTATCCTTGATGGCGAGCCGCTACATAAATTAGATGAAGAGCAACGCGCGGCATTGCGTGCTGAAAAAGTAGGTTTTGTATTTCAATCTTTTATGTTGGTACAAAGCTTAACCGCACTTGAAAACGTGATGCTGCCGGCAGAGCTTGCTGGCGAAAGCGATGCTAAAGAGCAAGCTCTAGCCCTATTAGAAAAAGTGGGACTGAGCCATCGTATTGATCATTACCCATCGCAACTCTCTGGTGGTGAGCAGCAACGTGTAGCCATTGCCCGTGCTTTTATTGGCACACCTAAAATTTTATTTGCCGATGAGCCCTCTGCAAATTTAGACAGTAAAAACGGCAAAATGGTGGAGTCATTATTATTTGATTTAAACCAGCAGCACGGCACAACGCTAATTTTAGTAACTCACGATGAAGCACTTGCGCAAAAGTGCCAGCATATTGTACAAATTGAAGCGGGCTGCTTAGTTAAAAACTCAAAAGAGGACGTAGCGAATGTGGGCTAAGTTAGCACTTAAATTATTTGCGCGTGAATTTCGCCGCGGCGAACTAACGGTAATTAGTGCCGCCATTGCGCTGGCGGTATTAACGGTGCTCACACTGTCTATGGTCACTGAGCGAATAGCACAAAGCATAGCGCAAAAAAGTAGCGCGTTTATCGCCGCAGATAGAGTACTGGCAAGCGCCCATGAGCTAGATACGGCGTTTATTAGCAAAGCCAAACAAGAAAACTTACAAACTGCGCAAATGATCTACTTTGATACCATGTTATTTGCCAACGACGAGATGCAATTTACCTCGGTAAAAGCGGCGTCTAACGAATACCCGTTAAAAGGCGAGTTAAAAGTAAAATCATCATTGCTTGGCGAAACACAAGTAGCGCAGGGCGGCCCAAAGCCTGGCAATGTGTGGCTAAGTGAATCGGTTTTTTACAGCTTAAATATTGATATTGGCAGCCAAGTAGAGCTAGGCGCAGCAGTATTTAATGTAGAAAAAGTGGTGGTTGAAGAGCCAGATGCGCCGTTTAATGTATTTTCGAGCAGCCGCAGAGTGCTTATAAATATTGCTGATGTAGCAAAAACTGAGGTTATTCAACCTGGCAGCCGAGTAAATTATCGCCAACTCTATGCAGGCGATGAATCAGATATAACCCGGTTTTATGAATGGTTAAAGCCGCAAATGGCTGAAAACCAACGTTGGTATGGTGTAAAAGATAGGCAGTCGCCCATATCAAATAGCTTAAACCGTGCAGAAAGCTTTTTATTACTGGCCGGTTTGCTGGGCATTATTTTGGCTACGGTTGCTATTGCTGTGTCGGCAAAGCGTTATTGTGAGCGCCAATACGACCCCGTAGCAATGATGAAAACACTTGGCGGAAGCCGTGCATTAATTCGTAAAATATATTTTATGCACTTACTCATGGTGTGTGCTTTAGCGGTTATTGTGGGTTTAGCCATAGGCTACGGTTTACAAGAAATAGCCACTGGTTATTTAGCAAAAAGCATGGATATGAGCTTACCTGCCGCCGGGTTTAAACCTTGGCTGGTGGCCATTAGCACAGGCGTTATATGTGCAGTTATGTTCTCTATTAAGCCACTACTTGATTTATTTGATATTCCACCGCTTAGAGTATTGCGCCGTAATTTAGGCGACAGACTAGCCGTAAGCCGTGTGCATTTAGGTTTAAGCGCGCTTACGGTGTTTTTATTAATGTGGTTATTTAGTAACAACATTAAAATAACGCTTATTTTATTTGTCTCTACGCTTGCTTTGATTGCGGTTTTATTTGTTATTTCAAAATTAATATTTGGCGGAGGTCGTAAATTAGGCTTAAAACCGAGCAACAGTTGGTCGTTAGCTATTGCTTCTATACAAAAACGTGCCAACGTAAATGCGGTGCAGCTTATTAGCTTTTCATTGGCGATAAAATTGCTATTGTTTTTGATTGTGCTTAAAAATGACATGATCTCAGATTGGCAGTCTCAATTACCCGCCGATGCGCCTAATGCATTTTTAGTTAATATTACGCAAAACGAACTTGAGCCTGTAAATAATTATCTAGCAGAGAACGATATTTTAGTTTCGGATTTTTATCCAACCATTCGTGGGCGTGTAAATGCGGTAAATGGCGAGCTTGTTGCGCGTAAAGTGTCGTTGCAAGATAACGAGAAAAAAGATGAAGAAGCGCGTTCAGGCATTGGCCGTGAGCTTAATCTAACCTGGCTTGATAATGTACCAGCCCAAAACGAAATTGTGCAAGGGCAGTGGTTTGGCGAAGGCGCAGTGGGTGAGGCATCGGTTGAGGAGTCCATGCTGGAGCGCCTAGACGTAGAAATAGGCGACACCTTAACATTTTTAATTGGTGCGCAATCATTTGACGCCAAAATTACCAGTGTGCGTAAAGTAAATTGGGCGACGCTAAAACCTAACTTTTTTATTATTTTAAGCCCCGACGTGCTAAAAGATTTTCCGGCAACGTATATTTCATCTGTACGTATAGAGCCAGAGCAAAAGAAAGCGTTTAGCCAGTTACTGCGCACTTATCCAACCATTACCGCCATCGATGTAGATAACTTTGTTAAGCAAATACAATCAACCATTGAGCAGGTGTCGTTAGCTATTGGCTTTGTGCTTGCTATTGTGGTTTTGTGTGGTGCATTAGTGCTTATATCTCAGGTGCAAGCGAGTCTTGGCGAGCGAATGCAAGAAATAGTAATACTGCGAACGTTAGGCGCCAAAGGGCGGTTAATAAAAAATGCGACGCTTTATGAGTTTTTGCTATTAGGTGGCTTAGCCGGGTTTGTAGCTGCATTATTTAGTGATGTAGCCTTGCTGATTGTTCAGCAGCAAATGTTTGACTTAGCCGGTAAATTGCACCCAGCAATTTGGCTAATAGGGCCTGTGTCGGGCGGGGTGTTTGTAGCCGCGCTTGGCTACTTTATGATTGCCCGTAAACTTAAACAAAATACCCAAGGCTTAGTACGTGCTTTAGCCTAAGCTATACTTTTAACGCTAAACGCCCGCACTAAGTTGCGGGCGTTTTTGTTTTTACTCGCCACTGGTAATTTATACAGTGCTCTGGCATTATTACCGTTATTGAAAAATAACAATAATGAGTGTGCTGTTTGGCCATTATTTTAGGGATAGACCCAGGTTCGCGTTTAACCGGTTATGGTGTGGTTGCGCATCAAGGCGCTAAATTTACCTATTTAGGAAGCGGGTGCATTAAATTAGCCGAGCATGAGTTCCCCATACGATTAAAAATGATCTACCAAGGGATCACGCAAATAATAGAGCAGTTCTCCCCCGAAACCTTTGCCATAGAAAAAGTATTTATGGCGCATAACCCGGATGCCGCGCTAAAACTTGGCCAAGCCCGAGGAGCCGCCATAGTGGGAGCCTCTATGGCCGACTTACCCGTATTTGAATACTCAGCACGGCAAATTAAACAAGCCGTGGTAGGCAATGGCGGCGCCGATAAATCGCAAGTGCAACACATGGTAAAAAATATTTTAAAATTACCTGGCACACCGCAAGCCGATGCGGCCGATGCGCTTGCTATTGCAATTTGCCATGCGCACTCAGAACAAAATTTAATAAAACTAGCGGGTAGCGCAAGCAAAACCGTTAGAGGACGTTTAAGGAAATAAATATGATTGGCCGTTTAAATGGCATTTTAGTTGAAAAGCAGCCGCCCGAAATTTTATTAGAAGTAAGCGGCGTAGGCTACGAAGTACAAATGCCCATGACCTGTTTTTACGACTTACCCAGTATTGGCGAAAACGCCATAGTGTACACGCACTTTGTAGTACGCGAAGACGCACAACTATTATTTGGCTTTAATAATAAAACCGAGCGCGCGCTTTTTAGAGAACTATTAAAAGCAAATGGTGTGGGCCCTAAACTAGGCTTAGCTATTTTGTCGGGCATGTCGGCGCAGCAATTTGTTAGTTGCGTAAACAACGAAGATGCCACAACATTGGTTAAATTACCGGGTGTGGGTAAAAAAACCGCTGAGCGTTTAGTGCTAGAAATGAAAGACCGCTTAAAAGATTGGGGTAACGATTTATTTACGCCATTTAGCGATAATGCCGTTATAGAGCCTCCTAGCGATGCAACAATTGCCAATAATGCTGCAGACGATGCCGTATCGGCACTTGTTGCGCTTGGTTATAAATTGCCACAGGCGCAAAAAGCAGTAAAATCGGTAAGTAAACCCGATATGTCTACTGAGGTTCTTATTAAAGAATCTTTAAAATCAATGTTGTGAGTAACCTATGATTGAAGCTGATCGTTTAATTGACGCGAGCGAAAAAACCAACGAAGACACCATAGACCGCGCAATAAGGCCCAAGCTTTTAGCCGACTACAAAGGTCAGCCGCATGTTAAGCAGCAAATGGAAATATTTATAGAGGCAGCGCGCAGCCGCGGTGAAGCGCTCGATCATCTATTAATATTTGGCCCGCCGGGCTTAGGTAAAACCACGCTTGCTAATATTGTTGCCAATGAGCTTAATGTAAGTATTAAAACCACTTCAGGCCCAGTACTTGAAAAAGCCGGCGATCTTGCTGCATTGCTTACCAACCTTGAAGAAGGCGACGTGCTGTTTATTGATGAAATACACAGACTCAGCCCACAAGTTGAAGAAATACTTTACCCCGCAATGGAAGATTACCAACTCGATATTATGATTGGTGAAGGCCCCGCTGCACGCTCTATTAAATTAGACTTACCGCCGTTTACGCTTATTGGCGCGACAACACGCGCAGGCTCACTTACCTCACCACTTAGAGACCGTTTTGGTATAGTGCAGCGCTTAGAGTTTTACTCGGTAGCTGACTTATCGCATATAGTGGGGCGCTCTGCACATTACCTAGATTTACAAATGTGCGACGATGGCGCTACCGAAATTGCAAAACGCTCACGAGGCACACCGCGTATAGCTAACCGCTTATTGCGCCGTGTGCGCGATTACACGCAAGTAAAATCAGATGGTACAGTAAATGCCTCCGTTGCTGAGCTTGCCCTTGATATGATTGACGTAGATAAAAGCGGGTTTGATTACATGGACCGTAAATACTTACTTGCCATTATCGAAAAATTTATGGGTGGGCCTGTAGGGCTAGATAATTTAGCCGCCGCCATAGGCGAAGAAAAAGAAACCATTGAAGATGTAATAGAGCCGTTTTTAATTCAACAAGGTTTTATACAGCGCACACCGCGCGGGCGAATTGTGTCAGACAATGCGTATCATCACTTTGGTTTACTCCCAAAACAAGATTAACCCCTCTTTAGCCTGTTACAGTAAATGTAGCGGGCTACTTCCTCTGTTAAATGTAATATCAATTTGCAATAACACTTAATCATTTTGCGAGGCAAACGTGTCGCTACCTGCGTTAAAAACTCTCATTTACGACTGTATGCAGAAGGTATAGCAGTGCAGGAGCAATTGCCAAGAACAACGAAATAGCGAATTTTTTGCCTAGCTATCAACACGTTTTTCAAGCCTCAACATAGCTCACTTAATTAAGAAAATTAGTATAGTTTTTTAAAACTTACTCAGCTTTCATCCACTTTGTTGCAAATGTAACCAATAAATTAAAATCGTTTTGTAATTCACTTAACGTTAAGACTGGCGTGGCTATGCTGCGTACCATTAAAACCAGTTAGCTTTAAAACAGTAGCAACATAAGAGATTAGACGTGGCGCTAATTGTGTTAATAAGTTTTACCTTGTTATAAACATGCTTGTTATCTGAAAGTAGATAATTTAAAGATACAAACGGGTAAAAAAAGATAGTAAATACACCGTTGGTAAATAAACAGATTGTGTAATTTATACTTATTGCATGCCAAGTTGACGGTAAAATTTAGGTAAAAAAAAGCCCGCATATAATGCGGGCAAACAACAAGTTGAAGGAAGTAATCCAGGGAACTACGTTTTACTTAATCAGGTTTTATCCAAAAAGAGTAAAACAATGTAATACGATTAAAAATCCTATTACTAAGAACTTGGCTTAATGAAAAATGTTTCATTCAGTGCGTAAGCTCGGTATGGGAGAATAATACGGAATAAGCATTTTTTGTTCAAACTAGAAAATTTAAAATTTCAGATAAGAAAAACTAATCTGATGAATTTTTTTGTTGTTCGAAACTTGTACGTTAATTATTCGTTAACTTTATAAGTGGCTGAAAATTAATAAATAACTGGTCTGAGCTGTATTGTTACAGTATTAGTTATATTAGTACATGCCAAGTGGCGTGAATTACTTTTGCGTGCTTATGCACTTTTTATGAATAAACGGTGCGTTTTATTAAGTTTACTGCGTATATTTACGCACTTTTGTAGTATTAAGTTGTGTTTTACTAAACGCGGTAGTCGCGTTTTAGAAACAAACAAGCGATTAAGCGTATGTTTAACGTTTTTTGTTGCCAATTCATAGCAATATCGTTGTCAGTAAACCCTTGACTCGATACACTAGATGCAACTTATGGCCGTTACAATGGTCTTATTTACACAAAATAACCAAATTGACGTTTTTTGAAATTATTTAGGAGTTTAACGTGGGATCAGGGCTTAATTTTTTAGATCTAATTCTAGAAGCCAGTTTGCTTGTGCAGTTAGTAATGCTAGCGCTAGTAGCTATGTCTGTTATGTCATGGGCAATTATTTTTCAGCGTAAAAAAGCAATTAGCGACGCCTTGTCTGATGCAAAAAAATTCGAACAAAAATTTTGGTCAGGTATCGACTTAAGCAAACTATACAACGAAATCTCATCACGTAGCGGTCAATCTCATGGTATTGAAGCGTTATTTACATCAGGCTTTAAAGAGTTTGCACGCCATAAAAAGAACACCTTTCAAAGTGCTGGCATTGTAATGGAAGGTACGCATCGCTCTATGCGTGTGGCACTGTCACGTGAAATTGAAAAACTAGAATCGAGCTTATCGTTTTTAGCGACAGTGGGTTCAATTAGCCCATATATCGGCTTATTCGGTACGGTGTGGGGTATTATGAATGCCTTTATTGCACTTGGTGAAGTGAAGCAAGCAACATTACAAATGGTAGCGCCAGGTATTGCTGAGGCACTTATTGCAACGGCAATGGGCTTATTTGCGGCTATTCCGGCTGTTATTGCGTATAACCGCTTTGCTAATAAAGTTGAAAAACTAGAATCACACTACATCAACTTTATGGAAGAATTTGCCAATATTTTACACCGTCAAGCAGCTACCCAAATAGAGGCTAAAGCGAATGTATCAGCGTAAGAAGCGCCGTCCGGTCGCAGAAATTAATGTAGTACCTTACATTGATGTAATGTTGGTATTGCTAATTATATTTATGGCAACAGCACCGCTTATTACTCACGGTGTAAAAGTTGATTTACCAAAAATGGAAGAGTCGGATTTAGTTGATACTAAAGACACGCCGCCCATTATTGCCTCAATTGACTCGGCAGGTAAGTACTATGTAAGCATAGGGACTGATCCAGAGGAACCAATGGAAGCACTTGATGTGGCCGCGGTTATTAAGCTTCAGCTAATGAAAAACCCTGATGTACCAGTAATGATTAAAGGCTCTGGTAAGGTTTCTTACCAAGAAGTGTTGTTATTAATGGACTTTTTAAAGAATGCTGGCGTACCATCTGTGGGTTTAATGACAGAATCCTTTGAGGGGACACAGTAGTAACATGAATAGTTCTATAATCAAGTCAGTACTTTTACATTTAGGTTTAGGGGGCTTTTTGTGGGCAACTGCAAATATACACCCACCGGCACCTAAAGTAATGGAAGTGACTCTTAATTCGGCTATTCCTGAGCCTGATAATGCGGTTTCGGCGGTCACGGTTGATCAAAAACAAGTTGAGCAAAAAATTGCTGAGCTACAAAAAAAAGAAGATGCTAAAAAACGCGCTGAAGATAAACGCATTCGTGACTTAGAACGCAGAGCCGCCAATGCGCGTAAACAGCGTGAAGCCGAAGCGCGTAATATTAAAAAGCTAGAGCAACAGCGCAAAGCAAAAGAGAAAGAAAAAGCACAAGCTGAGGCTGAAGCTAAAAAAGCGCGCGAAATTGAACAAAAAGAGCGTGCTAAAGCAAAACAAGCTGAAAAGCAAAAGCAAGAGGCTGAAAACGCCGCTAAAGCTGCTGCAGATAAACGCAAAGCAGAAGAAGAGGCACTGAAAAAAGCCGAAGCAGAGCGTAAAAAGCGTGAAGCAGAAGCTAAAGAACGTGCAAAAGAAGCTGAGCGTAAACGTCAGCAAGCGCTGCAAGAGCAAATGTTACAAGAACAACTTGCTAAAGAACAGGCTGCACGTAGTAAAATACGCCAACAGCAAGTAGTGAGCGAAGTTGATAAGTACCGTGCTTTAATTATGGCGCGCATTCAGCAAAACTTACTGATTGATGAAAAAATGAAAAACCAACAGTGTCGAGTAAATATTCGTCTTGGGTTTAATGGTTTAGTAACGCAAGTTAAATCGTTAGGGGGTGATAAGCTAGTGTGTGAAGCTGCACTTAGAGCTGTGCGCATGGCCGATACATTACCTGTATCTAAAGACAAAGACGTATTCGAGCAACTTAAGAATATTAATTTAACAATCAAGCCAGAATTTTAAAGGAATGATATGTTCAGCAAAATTAAAGTAGCCTTTGTAGTTATATTATTAGGATTTCAGGGTGTAGCAAATGCGGCACTTGAAATTGTAATAACTGAAGGTGTAGACGGCGCACGTCCTATTGCCATTGTGCCTTTTAAATACAACGGTGTTGGCCCAATTCCACAAAAATTGAGCGATGTAATTGCTGCCGATTTAATGCGCAGTGGTAAATTTAAACCAGTAGATGTAGCTCAAATGCCACAGCTTCCTAATAAAGACGGCGACATTGACTACGCAGCATGGGTAAACCAAGGTGTAGAAGCGGTTGTAGTAGGCGAGGTAGAGCAACAAACTGATGGGCGTTACTTAGTACGCTACGAATTAGTTGATGTTATTCGTGGGCAAATTACCGGTGGCCAAACTCAAATGATGAGCAGCGGTAAACTAGTAAAAAGCCAAGATCATATTTTAGAAGCGCGCGAAAGCGTAATTGGTGAAAGTGGCTTTCGCCGTTATTCACACCGCATAAGCGATGTAGTATATGAAAAGCTAACCGGTGAAAAAGGCGCGTTTTTAACTAAAATTGCTTATGTAATCGTACGTGAAGACCAACCTAAGCCATACCAATTAGTGGTTGCCGATTACGATGGCTTTAACGAGCAAGTATTATTGCGCTCAAAAGAGCCGTTAATGTCGCCAGCTTGGTCACCAGATGGTACTAAGCTTGCGTATGTTACGTTTGAAAACCGCCAAAGCCAAATTTACATTCAAGACCTATACTCAGGTAAGCGTGAGCTGATCACTAGTTACCGCGGTATTAACGGTGCACCGCAGTTTTCACCAGATGGCAAAAAAATGTTATTGGTGCTTTCTAAAGATAAAACAGGTGCAACCGAAGTTTACGTTTTAGATTTAGCAACCCGTAAAGAAACACGCCTTACACGCCACCGTAGTATAGATACTGAACCATCTTGGTATCCAAATGGCCAGGATATTGTGTTTACATCTGAAAGGGGTGGTAATGCCCAGATTTATAAGTTAAATTTAAGAACTGGTAGGTCACAACGATTGACCTTCGACGGCGATATGAACCTAGCGGGTTCTATAACGCCAGACAGTAAAGAATTAGTGATGGTTAACCGTACCAACGGGCAGTACCATCTTGCTAAGAAAGAGCTGGCTACAGGCGCGTTTCAAGTATTAACGCGAACTCGCCTTGATGAATCACCGAGCATAGCGCCAAACGGTTCGATGATCATTTATAGCACGCTTCATAATAATAAACAGGTACTCGCGCTGGTATCGATGGACGGTCGCTTTAAAGCACGTTTACCCGTGCTAGACGGACAAGTAAAGGCACCAGCTTGGTCGCCATATTTACAGTAATATTTGCTGGTTTACTCAAAAATAGGAATCTACTCAATGCAACTTAACAAAGTACTTAAAGGCCTGCTAATCGCTGTGCCAGTAATGACATTAGCCGCTTGTAGCTCATCTTCAGATATTGATGAAGGCGCAGCTAACCAATCAAATCAAAGTGCAGTTGAGCAATCAACAAACACGGATACAGTTGAAGTAGCAACAATTTCACCTGAACAACAAGCAGAAGAGCAACTTCGTCAAAAGTATGAAGCGCTTCGTCAAGAACAAATTATTTACTTTGACTTCGACAAAGCAACTGTTGAGAACAAGTACGCAGAATTACTTCGTGCACATGCTGAGTTTTTAGTTCAGAACCCTTCAGTAAAAGTATTAATTGAAGGTCACGCTGATGAGCGCGGTACGCCTGAGTACAACATTGCACTAGGTGAGCACCGTGGCCAAGCTGTAGAAAAATACCTACAAAGCTTAGGTGTTTCTGCTAGCCAAATGTCAGTAGTTAGCTACGGTGAAGAGAAACCAATGGTTAAATCTCGCACTGAGTCAGCTTTCGCTAAAAACCGCCGTGCGGTACTAGTTTACTAAGATAAGAGATATTATGAAGCCGAAAATTATTTTGGCAGCCATGATATTGAGCGGGAGCACCCAAGTTTTGGCTGCTCCCGCTCCTGTTTCAGAAGCTGCAAGTTCACAGTCGAGCATAGAGAAGCGTTTAGCGTCACTAGAAAACATGATGCAGTCGCGAAACTTATTACAAGTTGAATTACAGCAACAACTTAATCTACTTCAAGATGAAGTAAGCCAAATTCGCGGTGTTACTGAAGAGCAAAGTTATAAACTTGAAAAAGTACTTCAGCGCCAGCGTGAGCTTTATCAAGAAATAGAAAACCGCGTTAGCCAAGCGTATACACAACCCGCTGCTGCGCCTGCAACCGATTACACGCAATCGAATGACGCACAAACCTATAGCAGTGACTTATCTGAAAACGAAGCGTATGAGCGTGCAGTAGCGCTAATAATGAAAGATAAACGCTACGACCAAGCTATTCCTGAGTTTCAAACATTTTTAACAACCTATCCTAATTCTGTGTATGCCTCTAATGCACATTATTGGCTTGGGCAGTTGCTGACCATTAAAAATGATGGTGTAAAAGCAAGTGAGCATTTTAAAGTTGTGGTTAATGAGTTTCCAAACTCAAATAAACGACCAGATGCCATGTTAAAGTTAGGCACGCTTTTACAAGAGCAAGGCCTAAATCAAGAGGCACAAAAAATATTGGGTGATCTAATTAACCAATATCCAAGTACAACTGCTGCAAAACTTGCAACCGAGCGTCTAGCTAATTAGGACGCATTTAAGCGGTGTATTTAAAGCTCAAACTACATAGAAATACTCGGCGAATCTTGTATTTGCATGTAGTTTGAGCACAAACGCTTTAATTTTGCTCACCTAGGCATAAAAACTGAAAAAAAGAGACATTTTCGGTTGCACTCATTTTATAAATAAGTATTATAAGCGCCCGCAGCAAACGAATGGTTACCCCACTCAAAATGCGGCAAAAAGAGCGGGTCATTAGCTCAGT